>NZ_JBNAGK010000016.1:0-139036 GCF_049803835.1 Tropicibacter sp. S64
TGAGCTCCTCCCCGAAAATCGGACAGTGACGGAAGCTACTATCTGACGTCTGCTGGTCTCTAAGAACGAGGAGATCAGAACATGTCGAAACGCAGGAACCATGACGCGGGCTTCAAGGCTCGCGTGGCGCTGGAAGCCCTGAAGGGCGAGCGCACGGTGTCGGAGCTGGCCGCGGAATACGGCGTGCATCCGACCATGATCCATCAGTGGAGCGAGCCATTGTGCGCCATTGGTTCAAGAACAATGGCGAGCGCGCTGCTTGAAGGCGCATCTGACATTTTCGAGCGCGGCGGGAAGAAGAAGGCCGAGGTCGACGAGGAGACGGTGCGGTCGCTTCACGCCAAGATCGGGGAACTGGCCGTCGCCAACGATTTTTTGTCCAGAAAGCTCAAGCCTTGGACCGGCAAGTGAGGCGCGGGATGATCGAACGCTCTCACCCCACGCTGTCGGTCGGGGCGCAATGCCGCCTGCTGTCGATCTCGCGGTCGTCGTTCTACTACGCACCGCTGGGCGAGACCGCAGTGAACCTGGCGCTCATGCAACTGATCGACCGGCAGTTCCTCGAAACCCCGTTCTACGGCGTCCAACAAATGACCTGGCACCTGCAGAACGAGGGCCACGCTGTGAACGTGAAGCGTATCCGGCGGCTGATGCGGCTCATGCGTTTGATGCCGATTTATCAGAAGCCGAACACCAGCAAACCGGCCAAGGGGCACAAAACCTACCCCTACCTGTTGGGTGGCCTGCGGGTGGAACGGCCCAACCAGGTCTGGTGCGCCGACATCACGTACCTTCCGATGCGGCGGGGCTTCCTCTACCTGGTTGCCATCATGGACTGGTTCACCCGCAAGGTGCTGACTTGGCGCATCTCGAACACGCTCGAAGCCGACTTCTGCGTCGAGGCGCTGAACGAGGCGGTCCACCGCTTCGGCCCGCCCGAGATCATGAATACCGATCAGGGGTCGCAGTTCACGTCCTTCGCCTGGACCGACCGGCTGAAACGGATCGGCACCCGGATCTCGATGGACGGCAAGGGCCGGTGTCTCGACAACATCTTCATCGAACGCCTCTGGCGGTCCCTGAAGTATGAGTGCGTCTATCTGCACGCCTGGGAGACGGGCTCGCAGGCGAAGGCCGGGGTTGGCCAATGGATCACCTTCTACAACCACCAGCGGCCTCACGCCGCCCATGGCGGACAGCCGCCCGCCGTGGTCTACTTCAACCAGATCGAAACCGACCAGCAGGGGCAGAGAGTAGCTTAAACCACCCCGGAAACTGGCCAAAAGATGGGGAGTAGCTCAGGCGGGCTGGACGAGGCCGACGCCAAACGCTTCGTTGCCGAGGTGCTGGAAACCTTCCGCTGGCACGCCGGCGCTTGTGTCGATGCCACGACCTTTGGTGCGCTGATCGACGCACATAGGCTGATCGCCGATGTGGTGTCGTTCAAGGGGCCGCACATCAACCACCTGACGCCGAAGGGCCGGGCGCTCTATGAACAATTGCTGGCCGAGGTGCGTGCCGCGACCTGCACGATCAGGGGCTGGCCTATTTCAAATACGGCCCGGGCAAGGACACGGCACAGGGCACGGACGTGTCGGCGCTGCTGGATGCCGACGCTCTGACGCTGAGCCCGATCATCTACGAGGATTTCCTGCCGGTCAGCGCGGCGGGCATCTTTCAATCCAATCTCGGGGACGAGGCCCGGAGCGAGACGCAGGCCGCCTCCAACCGAGCCAGTTTCGAGGCCGCGCTTGGCAAGTCGGTCGCCGACGAATTCGCGCTGTACGAGGCGATGCAATCGGACTCGCTGGCCGCGGCCCTGGACCAGCTGAAGGTCAGCGCCGCAGGATATGGCCCGCCGGGATCAGGACGCTGACCAAACCGCAGGACATGGCCGCCTATCTTCAGGGCGTGCGCGGCGAGGTTGGCCGCAGCCCCGTGGTGTTCCTGCCGGAAACGACAGGCCAGGTGGCGGACTGCGTGCGCCACTGTGGTCAGGCGGGCATGCCGTTTGTCGCCCAATCCGCCAATACCGGGCTGGTCGGCGCCTCTGTGCCCGATGATGTCGGAGATAGAGCGGTGCTCAGCCTGTCGCGCCTGCGCGAAACGTTCGAGCTGGACCTTGCCAATCGGTCGCTTCGGGTCAGCGCGGGGTTCCGGCTGTCCGAGGTCAATGACCGGCTGGCGGAACATGGGCTGTTCTTTCCCATCGACCTTGGCTCGGACCCGATGATCGGCGGAATAGTGGCAACCAACACCGGAGGTGGCCGTTTCCTGCGCTACGGGGATGTGCGGCGCAACACGCTGGGCCTGACAGTGGTACTGGACGATGGCGCGGTGCTTCGGCTGGGGTCGCCGGTGCGCAAGGACAATACCGGCCCGGACTGGAAACACCTGCATATCGGCTGCTCCGGCCGGTTCGGCACGATCACAGAGGCGATCCTCAACCTCGAACCGGTCGTGGCGGAACAGGCGACCGCACTTGTCATTCCAGGCAGCGATGAGGCGAGGCTCACCCTCTTGCGGCACCTGGAAGCCCGCACGGGGCCGCTTTTGTCCGCGTTCGAGTTCATGTCGCGGGCTGCAATGGGCTATGCGTTTCGCCGCGCCGTCTCGATGAAGAACCCGCTCCCGCGGGGCAGATTCCAGAAACGGCGGTGTTGATCGAACTGTCGCGCCCGACGCGCGCACCCTGGGATACGCCGCTACAGGACGTTCTCGAAGCCGTGCTGGCCAAGGCCTCGGACCGTGAGGATTCGCCGGTCGGGGATGCCTTTTTCGGGCGTCCGCAGGAAATCTGGGCCTTGCGCCACGCCTTGTCCGAGGGGGTCAAGTCTGCGGGTCCGTTGATTGCCTTCGACCTTGGGTTCACACGCGACAAGGTCATCGCCTTTCGGGCCGCCATGACAGGGCTGCTTGGGCAGAGCTTTCCGACGGTCGAAATCTGCGATTTTGGCCATTTGGGCGACGGGGGCTTGCACTTCAACCTCGTCAAGAGGGACGGCCCCCTTGACGCGGAGTTCGAACGCAGCTTGCGCGATTGCGTCATGGATCAGGCGGTGCGCGCTTTCGGCGGCTCGATCAGCGCGGAGCGCGGCATAGGCCCCAAGAACGACAGATATTTCCGGATATTCGGACAGCGATCCGGCATTGGTGCACAAATCGCCTGAGGGATGGGGCGCTTGACGGGCAAGGCTGGCCGGTGCGCTTGCCTTCAAGGCGCAATTTGACTTTATCGGACCGTGCCGTCGCGACGTCGGACGCTGCCGGGACGTTGATCTCGGCGCCTCTTGGAGTTGGCCACATCTTCGCTCCGAATGGCGGTGCCGTGCTCCGGTCCGGTCCGATCAGTGCATTGCACGACAGTGCTGCCGTGGCGGATGCCGTGTCGACGGCCGCTGTTGTCCTGCCCGATGATCGGCTTCACTTGCTCGGCAAAGTCGGGGTCGACCTCGTGCACACCTGAAAGAACCTCAAGTCCTCAGATTTCGCCCCGCGCAACCCGTGGGGGCATTGCTTTTTGTATGGAACCGAGCCGGCAGACATCTGCTTGAGCCGGTCAAACGCGCGACAAATTGGGTGGAGTTTGCATTTCCGCAACGTACCGCGCACACGCGATTGTTACCCTGTCTTCAACGCGCCGACATACCGAAGAAGGAATGAGAACATGCTTACCAGAAGAGCCGCACTGATGGGCGCAGCCGGAGTTGCGTCGCTTCCGATCCTTGCCAAGGCCGTCCATGCCGAGACGGTGGCGGCCCCCCTTGCGGCCCCTGCGGACCTGTCGAGTCTCACCCGCATCAAGCGCGAACTGGTCGCGCCGCCTTTCGTGCACGACCACGAACAGGTCGCGCCGGGCGCGCCGCGCATCGTCGAATTCGAGATGACCATCGTCGAAAAGGAGATCGAGGTCGATGACGGGGCCTACCTGCAAGGCATGACCTTTGACGGGTCGATCCCCGGGCCGATGATGGTGGTGCATGAGGGCGACTACGTCGAGCTGACGCTGATCAACCCCGAAGACAACATGCTGCAGCACAACATCGACTTCCACGCCGCGACAGGGGCGTTGGGCGGTGGCGCTCTGACCCATGTGAACCCGGGCGAAAAGACGATCCTGCGGTTCAAGGCGACCCGTCCGGGCACCTTCGTCTACCACTGCGCACCAGGTGGCCCCATGATCCCGTGGCACGTGGCTTCGGGCATGGCGGGTACGATCATGGTGCTGCCGCGCGAGGGGCTGAAGGACCACGAAGGCAACCAAGTCGCATATGACCGCGTCTACTATATCGGCGAGAACGAATTCTACATTCCGAAGGATGAAAGCGGTAACTACAAGCGTTACGCCGATGCGGGCGAAAGCTATCCCGACACACTCGACGTCATGAACGGGCTGATCCCGTCGCACGTGGTGTTCAATGGCAAGGTCGGTGCGCTGACCGGCGACAACGCCATGACGGCACATGTCGGCGAACGGGTTCTGTTCGTCCACAGTCAGGCCAACCGTGACACGCGTCCACACCTGATCGGCGGGCATGGCGACCTGGTGTGGGAGCACGGCAAGTTCAACAACGTGCCCGACCGCGACATGGAGACATGGTTCATCCGCGGCGGCTCGGCCGGGGCGGCGCTGTATACCTTCCTGCAACCGGGGGTCTACGCCTACGTGAACCACAACCTGATCGAAGCGGTGAACCTTGGGGCAACCGCGCATGTCAAGGTCGAGGGCGATTGGAACAACGACCTCATGGAACAGGTCCTTGCGCCGACCGATCTGGCCGCCTTCTGACAGAAACACAAAGAGGAAAGGGCAGGGGCGGTCGCAATGTGCGGGCGCCCTTTGCGCTTTCAAGGAGCGTGCAGTGAAATCCATATTGCTCTTGCCTGTGCTTGCGGTGGCGGGCGTGATGACCCTGTCGGAACCGCGCCTCGCAGCACCGCCTTTCGACCCGCCCGACATGGTGCATATCGCCAGCGGAGAGATCGCGTTTCGACCGTTCGGGAGTTTTTCGCAGAACGGCAAGACGCGCAATCCAAGGCCGGTGGCGATGGCTGTGCCGGGCTTTGACATCATGAAGTATCAGGTGACGGGCGCTCAATATGCCGCCTGTGTTGCCGATGGAGGATGCGAGCCCGCCCGAGCGGTGTCGCCGGACGCACCGCAGACTGGGGTCAACTGGATTGACGCCAGTGCCTTTGCCGCGTGGTATGCAGGGCGCACAGGGGAGGCGTGGCGTCTGCCAACCGAGGCCGAGTGGCAATTGGCCGCCGCAGAACGGTATGGCGACAGCGGCGCTGATTACGGAGCTTCAGATCCCGGTGCGCAGATGCTGGCCAGCTATGCCAACGGCGTCTCCTTGCGGAACAGGAGCGATCCGACGCTCTATCTTGCGGGTGCGTTCGGATTGAACTCCAACGGACTGGCGGATGTGTCGGGTAATGTCTGGGAGTGGACCGACGGCTGTATGCAGAACGGCCAGCTTGCGGCGGACGGCACAGTTGTCGAAACCGCTCCCTATTGCGGGGTGCGTATCGCGGGGGGCGTGCATCGTGCCGCCGTGATCGACTTCGTCCGCGATGCCAGTGTCGGCGGCTGTGCCGTGGGACTGCCGCCGGATCACCTTGGGTTCCGGTTGGTGCGGGGGAGTTGACCCCCGCATAACCCGGCTACGAGGCCTGACTGTATCGGATGCCTTCGGGCACATGCGCGTCAAACGCGCTGGCGATGATCCGCGTCAGCGCGCGACCCTCGGGCGCGATGGTCAGTGCCTCATCCGTCACGGCGACAAGATCGCCGAACCGCTCGCCCACCAGCGCAATCTGCGCATCCAACGTTGCGGCCAGCGCGCCAAAGGCCGCGCGCAGCGCGTTGCGGTCCAGTCGGAAATCACACATCAGCATCTCGATCGCGCGGGCGCGCAACAGGTCGTCGCCGGTCATCACATGGCCTCGGGCGCCGGCCAGCTGTCCGGCTTCGATCCGCTGGATATAGGCGGCGGTGGCGGGCGCGTTCTGCACGTATCCATCGGGCAGGCGCGAGATCGACGAAGCCCCCAGCCCGATCAGCGTTGGGCAGGTGTCATCGACATAGCCCTGAAAGTTGCGCCGCAGGTGGCCGCTGGCGGCGGCACGGGCCAACCCGTCGTCGGGCCTTGCAAAGTGGTCGATGCCGATGGCGGTCAATCCCGCATCGGTGAACCGTGCGGCAGCGAGATTCGCCAGCGCATGCCGGGCCTGTTCGGCGGGCAGGGCGTCCTCGGGGATCAGCTTTTGGCGTTTCGACACCCAGGGCACATGCGCATAACCGAACAGCGCAACGCGGTCGGGGGACAGCTCCAGCACCCTGGACACGGTATCGTCCAGTCGCGCGGCGGTCTGGTGCGGCAAGCCATAGACGAGGTCTGCGTTCAGCGACCGGATGCCCGCCGCGCGAAGGTCGTCGACACAGGCCCGCGTGATATCGAAGGGTTGTTCACGACCGATGGAGGCCTGCACCAGCGGGTCGAAGTCCTGAATGCCGATGCTGGCGCGGTTCATGCCCTCGGCGGCCAGCGCCGCGATCTTGGCGCGGTCGACCATGGTCGGGTCGATCTCGACCGAAAACTCGCAGTCCTCGGTGGGCGGGATGACGTCGCGGACGGCCTGTGCCAGACGGTGGATCATCTCGGGCGGCAGGATCGTCGGCGTGCCGCCACCCCAATGCATCCGCCCCATGCGCAGACCCTTGGGCAGGATACCCTTCAGCAGCGCCAGTTCCTGTTCCAGCGTGCCGAGATAGCTTTCCACCGGCGAGAGCGTCTTTGTCCCCTGCGTACGGCAGGCGCAGAACCAGCACAGGCGTTCACAGAACGGGATATGCAGGTAGACCGAGACCGGCTGAGCCGGATCCAGCGCGGCCAGCGCGCGGGTCTGCTCGGTCGCGCCGACCTCCGGCGAAAAGACCGGCGCGGTGGGGTACGAGGTATAGCGGGGCACCCGGCTGTCGAACAGGCCAAGGGATCTGAGGCGGTCGATGTGTTTCATGCGCCCGATATGCGCCTTTTCGCGGGGCGCGACTTTGCGCAGGATCAACCTTCAGACCGGAAAGGGCGATACGCCGATGACCAGTGCATGCAGATGCAGCGTGCCCATCCACAGGATCAGGCCGATGGCGGCGCGGATCAGCAGGCGGCGCAGGTTGGCGCGGCGCCAGTGCGGGTTGGCGAGCGGCCGCAGCGAGACCAGCGCGGTATGGTCCAGCACATCGGACGTGCGCCGGGCCCTGGCATCGAAGGCGGGGATGGCGGCCACCGCCATGGCGGTGAAGCTGCCGAACAGGATGACATGGGCCAGATCGCCATTCGGGACCAGATGCGCCCCGGCCCAAAGCGCCAGTGCCAGGAACAGCGGATGGCGGGATATGGCGGCAAAACCGGGCTGCGCGGGGTCAAAGCTCTTGCGCCCGCCAAGGGTGTAGGGTTGCGCCATCCCGATCCCGCAGGCGACCAGCACCAGCGCCACGGGCATTGCCACGTTCGGCACCCAGCGCGTCCAAGGCCACTGCGACCACAACTCGACATAAGGCGCGCGCCCGGCGGCAGCAATCACCCAAACCAGCAGCGCCAGCGAGATCAGCCCATAGACCGAGAAATAGACCCGCCGTCCAAGTGCGCCGATCAGCCGCTCACGCAGACCCCACAGGCGGGGGACGAAATGGCTGGCGGCGAACAGCGTCAGCGCAAGGGTATATTCGGCCCAGCCGGTCATGCCCCGTCCGCCTCCTTCATCAGTCGCTTGATGTGACAGGCAAAGGCATAGGTGGCCGGGACGCCGATCACCAGCCCCCCGGCGGCAGACTGCCACGGGGTCAACACCGGCCAGTCCAGCCACGACCCGATCAGCGAGGCAAAGAACAGGTTCACCCCCATCGCGCCCGCGCCAAAGGGATAGAGCCCGGTCAGCAGTTTCCACGACGGTCTCATCGGCGGCTGACCAGCATCTGCACGGCGACCAGTGCCGCGATCAGGGCGACGGAGGCGACAAAGAACCAGAATTCGGCGGTTTGGGTTTGCGGCTGTGGGATGGGGCGGTCGAAGCCTGCGAGAGCAGGGGCGGGGATCAGGGCGGCAAGGACGAAAAGGCGTTTCATGTCAGCTCTCCATGGTCAGGGTCTGGTAAATGTCGGGCAGGGCGCGGGGCAGGCGTTGCGGATCGGGCAGCAGGGTAAAACCGGCGCGGCCAAAGATGCGGGCGAACCAGTCCTGCCCGTCCTGATCGACGATCACGCCATGCACCGCCTGCCCCAGCGCGCGGGCTTCGCGAACAGCCATGCGGCTGTCCTCAATACCGTGCGGGCCTTCGTAGTGGTCGAGGTCATTGGGCTTACCATCGGTCAGCACCAGCAAAAGGCGGCGGGTCGCGCCCTCGTCGGCCAGCTGCGCCGAGACATGCCGGATCGCGGCGCCCAGCCGGGTGTAATGGCAGGGACGAAAACCGCCGATGCGGGTGGTGACGGCATGGGTCATGGGTTCGGCAAAGGTCTTGGCCCGGTGCAGGAACACGCGGTCCCGTTTCAACGACGAGAACCCCCAGATGCCAAGCCTGTCGTCCGCCGTATCGATGCCGCAGGCCAGCGCGGCCAGCGCCTCGCGCGCGGTTTCGATCACCGAGGTCTGCCCAAGCGCGGCCTCGGTCGAGCGTGAGCAATCCATCAGGATCGCGACGGACAGGTCCCGCGCCATAGGGCGGCCGGATTGCCAGACCCGGTCGCTGCCCTGCTGCCCGCAGGCCATGTCGGTCTGCGAGGTCACGACGGCGTCAAGGTCCAGATCATCGCCGTCCAACTGCCGCGGCAGGATCACGCGACGGGGATGCAGGGGCGCGAACTGGCGGCGGACGCGGGCCACAAGGCGCGGATCGGGGGCATAGTCGGCGCGGGGCACGGCCTCTGCCTCCAGCACGCGGGTATGATCCGGCATGTAGGCGCCGGTGCGGCGGTTCCATTCGGGATAGGTGAACTTACCGGCAAGACGTTCGTGGTCGGCATCCTGCGGCGACAGGTCCAACGACAAACGCAAGCGGGTCGCCGCGCGTTTCACGGTCTGTGACAGGGTCAGGTGGTCCTGGTCCTCGGCAGCCTTGGCGGCGTTGTCCTGATCGTCATCATCGACCATGCGGTTGATGTTCAGGCTTTCGGCCCAGGACATGATCGATTCAAACCGGTGGACGATGAAGCTGTCATTGCGGTTGGCCTGATCGCGGTCTTCGCGGCGGGCCTCCTTGCGGGTGGGCAGGGCCATCGCGGGGGCGGGGGCCTCGTCGCAGGCGGCGGCGGGCTGATCGGTTCGCGCACGTGTGCGCAGGCGTGGCCAGATCGGCAGGGGTGCAAAGGTCCGGTAGCCGCGCGGCGCAGGGCAGTCCAGGCATTCACGCTGGGGCGCGTGGCCACAGAGTTGATCCAGCAGCATCCGCTCGATCCCGGCCTCGCAGCGCGGCAAGCCGGTGCGATGGCGGTTCAGGGTGATGTGGGTGCAGAAATGGGCATGCGGCACCCGGAGGCCCGGACAGGCGACATAGGCCCGGTCAGACGCCTTCGCCAGCGCGTCGATCTCGGCTCGATCGGCGGCCAACGGATCGGCCTGCGCATCGGGCAGGTCGACACAGGCGGCCAGCGCCGTCAGCCACAGGTAGCACGCTCGGTTCAGATCGCGGGTGGGAAAGGTGTCGATCACCGGCGGCAAGCGCAGGCGGTCGCCGTCGAAATCCGCCACGTGCAGCTTTTCACGCGGGGTGCCGACGCGGCGCAGCCGGTCGGGGCGGTGGTCCGATGTGGTCAGCGGGGCAAGGGTGATCTCGACCCCCGCCGCGCCGCCAAGCGCCCGGAACAGCGCCAGCACCGAGGGGCGCATCGCCTCGAAGGTCACCGCGCTGGCTTCGTCCCCCGCGACGCCCCCCCAGCGCGACGCGACGTCGTGCCAGAGGTTGCCAACGGTCTCTTCCGGCTCAATCAGGTCGAGGAGTTGGATCATGGCGTCACCCGTAGATCACGGCGGCCAGATCGCGCAGCGCCTGTTGCACGTCCGGCTCATCGGAAAGCGGTTCGATGATGGCGGCCTCGATGGCGCGATCAACGGCCATGCCGCGCGCAATCATCGTCGCGGCGTAGATCAGCAGGCGGGTGGACACGCCTTCCTCCAGATCCATGCCGGACAGAGCGCGGATCTTGCCCGCCAGCCTCACCAAGGCGCTGGCGCGCGCCTCATCCAGCCCGCTTTCACGGCAAACCACCGGGGTTTCCACCTCGGGTGTCGGGAAATCGAAGCCGATGGAGACAAACCGCTGGCGCGTGGACGGCTTCAGCTTTTTCAGCACGTTCTGATAGCCAGGGTTGTAGCTGGCCACCAGCATGAAGGGTTTTGGCGCCTGTAATTCCTCGCCCGTGCGGTCGATGACCAGACGCCGCCGGTCATCGGTCAGCGGATGCAGGACGACGGTCACGTCCTTGCGGGCCTCGACCACCTCGTCGAGATAGCAGATGCCACCCTCGCGCACGGCGCGGGTCAGGGGGCCATCGGCCCAGACGGTTTCGCCACCCTTCAACAGGTAACGCCCGATCAGGTCCGCTGCACTCAGGTCGTCATGGCAGGCGACGGTGTACAACGGCAGGCCCAATCTTGCGGCCATGTGTTCGACAAAGCGGGTCTTGCCGCAGCCTGTCGGCCCCTTCAGAAGAAGGGGCAGGCAGTTTTCATAGGCCGTCTGGAACACCGCACATTCGTCGGATTGCGCGTGGTAGAACGGCAGGTCGGGGGTGCTCAGGTCTTTCATGGCTTACTCTCCCGGAACGGCCACGGGGCCGGGTTTCACAACCTCGCGGCGCACCACGAGCATCGAGTAGATGAACAGCAGCGCACCAAGCACCACGACGATGCCGGAGCCGAAGCGCATCAGGTAGAACAGCCCAAGCTGGTCCTGCACGTCCATGTAGTAGTCGCCCATGACACGCTGCAGGTGGGTCTGGATGGTGCCGGCGAAGGTCAGCGTGAAGGTCATGAAGGCCATGCCGCCGGTCAGCAACCAGAAGGACGCCATGTTCAGCACCTGGTTGTAAGGATCGCGCCCGCGCAGGTTGGGCATCGCGTAGGTGAACATCGCCAGGTTCAGGGCCACATAGGCACCGTAGAAGGCAAGGTGCCCATGCGCGGCGGTGATCTGCGTGCCGTGGGTATAGTAGTTCACCCCGTGCAGCGTGTGCAGGAAGCCCCAGACACCCGCGCCAAAGAAGGCGACGGTGGAGGATCCCAGCGACCACAGCAACGCGGCCTTGTTCGGGTGGTTCTTGCGGCCCTTCCAGACCATGACGAAGGCAAAGGACATCATCGCAAAGAACGGGACCACCTCGAAGGTCGAGAAGATCGAGCCGATCCACTGCCAGTAACCCGGCGTGCCGATCCAGTAGAAGTGGTGCCCGGTGCCGAGGATGCCGGAAAACAGCGCGGTGGCGACGATGATGTAGAGCCATTTCTCGATCACCTCGCGGTCGACGCCCGTCAGCTTCAGCATCAGGAAGCCAAGGATCGCGGCCATGACCAGCTCCCAGGTCGCCTCGACCCAGAGGTGGACGACCATCCACCAGTACATCTTGTCGAGGCTCAGGTTGTCAGGGTTGATGAAGGCAAAGACCCACAGCAGGCACAGCAGCCAAAGGCCCATCATCAGGATGTTGGTGATCGCCGTTTTGCGCCCGGCCAGGAAGGTCAGCGACACGTTCACGAGGAAGATCACCGCCGCGACGAGGATCCCGAACTTGACCCACAAGGGTTGTTCAAGGAACTCGCGCCCGCCATGGATGCCGACGAGGTAGGACCCCACCGCCCCCAGCGTTCCGACCACAAGGATCGCCAACTGGATATAGGCGAGCTTGACCGAGAAGATCTCGCGCTCCGACTCTTCGGGGACGAGGTAATAGGCCGCGCCAAAGAACCCCAGCAGCAGCCAGACGATCAACGCGTTGGTGTGGATCATGCGCACGATGTTGAAGGGCAGAGCCTCGGACAGGGTGTTGGGCGAGACATAGATCCAGCCCAGCAGCAGCCCGCCCAGCACCTGGATGCCGAACAGCGCCATGGCCGCGAGGAAATAGGCGTAAGCCACTTTTTGCGATTGGTATTTCATGTGTTTTCTCCTTGCGCGCAATTTGGTCCGAAAACCGGTTCCCACTTTTCGGATTGCGCTTGTCTCCCTCAGCCCGCGTCGTTCGGCGGCCAGTTCTGGGTGTCGGTCTGATCGGCCCAGCGGAGAAATTCGGCGAGGCCGCGCATCTCCTCTTCGGTGATCTCGAAATGCGGCATCTGGCGGCGGCCCTCGATCCCCGAGGGCTGTGCGGCCATCCAGCCGTCGAGCATCTCGTAGGCCATCTCGGGGTCGTCCTGCGCCCCCCAGCGGGTCATCACATTGCCCAGTTCGGGGGCGAAATAGGCGCCTTCGCCATGCAGGGTGTGGCAATTGATGCATGAGTTGCGTTCCCACACATGTTTGCCCAGCCGCACGGCTTCGGTGATCGGGGCCCCAGCGGTCGATGTCTGGACGATGTAGCGATGGCTTTGTGCCGTAAGGGCCACGAACACGACGACGAAGAATATGGATCCCCCGTAGAACACGTTCCTTGCCCGCGATTTGGTTAGGAATTCAGACATGTCGCGGTCCTGTCGAATTGTTTCGGATAACCGCTGTCTACCGGGGCATGACGGACCGCTTGTTGTGCAAACGCAAAGAAGTGGACGAAAGGTGCGGGCAACATGTGGCTATGAAAGGACCGCCCATGTCACAGCCTGATTTCGACGACCCGGACCTGCCCCTGGCCAATTTGTTCGCCGCCTGGCCAGACATGGCGCAGGTGTTCATGGACAAGCGCATGTTGTGCCCCGGCTGCCTGATCGCGCCGTTTCACGCCATTTCGGATGCCTGTCTGGAATATAATCTGGACGAAGATGCGTTTCGCGAAGACTTGCAGGCCCGTATAAAGCCGTAGGCGTCACGCCTCGCTCAGCACCACCAATGCATGCGGGTCGGTGACCACGATATGCTTGCGGGTCGATTCGACGATGCCGTCCTTTTGCCAGGCCGACAGCAGCCGGCTGACCGTGTGCAACGTCGTGCCCGTCATGTCCGAGATATTCTGTCGCGTGACGGGAAAGGCGATCTCGATCCCTGTGGCCGTCTTGCGCCCGCTTTGGTGAACCATCCGCAACAGGGCACAGGCGACCCGCTTTTCGACGGCCTGCGTCGCCATTTCCGTCAGGGTTTCCTGGATTTGACCCAGGCGCTGGCCAAGGGTCTTGTAGCTTTCGGTGGCAAAGCCGGGATAACGGGTTGTGAAGTCCTCCCACAGGCGCACCGGCCATGACAGGGCGATGGATTCCGCCGCCGCGATGGCAGTGGCCGGGTAGGTGTCGCGCTGCAACGCCGGGGCGATGCCGAACAGCTGGCCCGGGGAAATGTGCAGCACGATGATCTGATCGCCCCCCGGGGTCGAGCGGACAACGCGCAAATAGCCATCCAGCAACAGGTAGAACCGGTCTGCGTCATGCCCTTCGCGGAAGATCGCCGTACCCTCGTCATAGCGGCGCGACACCGCCTGATCGAGGATCTCGCGAATCTGTGCCCGGTCCAGCAGGGAAAACGGCGGCAGGCCGGTCAGCAGGCTTTCGTCGAGTTTCGGCACGGTTTCGTATCCGGAGTTTGTGCAAGGGCAACGTTCGGGTCGACCTTGTACGGCAAATCAGGGGCAGACGAAACAGACGGAAACGCAGAAAGGATGCACCGATGTTCAAATCCATGATGATGACCGCCGCCTTTGCCATGATTGCAACCGTGGCCGGCGCCGAGACCTTTGAGATCCACATGAAGAACAAGGGCGAGGCGGGTGTCATGGTCTTCGAACCCGCCTTCGTAAAGGCCGCGCCAGGCGACGTGATCCATTTCGTGCCTGTCGACAAGGGGCACAATGTCGAAAGCATCGACGGAATGCTTCCCGAAGGCGTCGACAGCTTCAAGACCAAGTTCAACGACGCGTTCGAGCTGACCGTGGATGCCGAAGGCGTCTATGGCGTCAAATGTACGCCGCATTACTCGATGGGCATGGTCGCCGTGATCCAGGTTGGTGATGCGGTGAACCTCGATGCCGCAGCAAAGGTCAAGCAGAAGGGCAAGGCCAAAGCGCGAATGGCGGACCTTCTGGCTCAGGTCGAGTGACGCATCGTCCCGCGTCAAGCGACTGACACGGGCGGCGCCGGTCGGTGCCGCCCATTTCGATCAGAAGGATACATCCCATGAAACCGCGCGCGTCCTATCGTGGGCCTGACCTGTTTTCCTACGGTTTCCGGCCCTTCTTCCTGTCTGCCACCTTATTCGCGTTGGTCGTAGTTCCACTGTGGTGGCTGGTGTGGCGCGGGAGGGTGGCGTTGGAAAGCCCGTTCGTCCCGACCGACTGGCATGTGCACGAGATGATTTTCGGCTACGGCGCGGCAGTGGTGGCGGGTTTCCTGTTCACCGCCGTGCCGAACTGGACGGGCCGCCTGCCGACGCGGGGCTGGCCGCTGGCCGCATTGCTCGCCGTCTGGGTCGCCGGGCGTCTGGTGGTGGCCGGACTGGCCGGTTTGCCTCCCCTGGCGGTGTTGGCCATCGATCAGGCATTTTTGCTTGCCGTGGCCACGATGATCACGCGCGAGATCGTCGCCGGCAAGAACTGGCGCAATCTCAAGGTGCTCGTCCCCGTCAGCCTCCTGTGGCTGTCGAACATACTTTTTCACCTCGAGTCCATGTCCCAGGGCTACGCCGCACACGGTCAGAGACTGGGCATCTCACTTCTGATCTTTCTTGTCCTGATGATTGGCGGCCGGATCATTCCGAGTTTTACGCGCAACTGGCTGGCTAAGCAGACGGCTGCAAAACTGCCGGTCCCGTTTGGACGCTTCGACGGGCTCGCGGTGGGTTTCGCGGCGGCAGCGCTGCTCGTCTGGGTCCTGGCGCCCACAAGTTGGACAACCATAGCTTTGGCGGCCGGCGCGGGACTTCTTCATGCGGTCCGCCTGTCGCGGTGGTGCGGGCTGTCGTGCCGGCGTTCACCTCTGTTGCTGATGCTGCACGCCGCCTATGCTTTTGTCCCGCTGGGATTTGCCTGTGTGGCTGCGGATGGACTGGGTTGGCTCGCGCCCGCGGTGGGCGTGCATGTCCTGGGCATTGGTGCCATCGGAGGTATGACGGTCGCGGTGATGATGCGCGCAACCATGGGACACACCGGGCGCGATCTGATTGCGGGTCGTGGATTGACCGTGGCCTTTGCCTTGTTGGTCGGGGCGGTTGGCTTACGCGTGGCAGGGGCTTCTCTGACACTGGCCGGTCAGAACGGCATCGATCTGGCGGCCGTGCTGTGGACCCTCGGTTTTGCGATCATCGCCCTGCGCATTGGACCGTGGTTGTTGCGCCCCCGCGTTGCGGCCAAGATGCCGTCGCAGGCGGTATAATGATCGGCAAAGGCGGCCTAAACGTCGTCGATCCAGGTCTTCCCGGCGACGGCACGCGTAAAGCCGAGCGGACCGATGCGCAGGAGCGCCACTTGTCGCAGCGCACTCCCCTCGATCCCCTCCGCTGCGGCGCGACGCGCGCGAGAATGAACGGCGCCTTCGGAACCGGCGCCAATGGCAAGCGCCGGTTTTCCCGGTCGGTCAAAGGGCCGACGTCGGCACAGGGCTCGCCCAGGCCGGCATAGACCTTCCACCCGTCGTGGATCAAGTGACCCAGGAAAACGCGATGATGGCGACCGAGATTCAGTGGACCGTTGCAACCATGTCGGAAGAGGCCGAAACACTTGAGCAGATGACCGGCCGGTTCCGGATTGCGGACTTTGCGGAAAGGATCTCACCCTTGTCCGTGGTGCGCACTGCCGCGCGATCTCGACCTTGGACTGGTAGACCACGACCCGGTTCAGCCCCGGCAAGCGTCTGGCGGCACTTCTATCGGGCGGGCCGCACTTGAATGTATATACGCTTGGACGCGGCTGTAATTGCAGACCTTTATAAACATAATCAGGATTATAAGGAAAAATCCCCGTAGCCGGGCTTTTTCAAACCTACGTTGCGACAAGTCCACATCGCGATGAATTTACGTCCAACACGCGCAATCAAAGGTGCGCTGAACGCGAGTCTGAAGGCGGCCCGACACGACACGGGACAATACATTTGCTCGGCGCAGTCAGTCGCATGACATCGCCGGTCAGGCGATCCTGGTCAGCAACCGCAGCAAGGTCTCACGCTCCTTTTCGCGCAGGGGCGCGAGAGTCTCTGCCGTGACCTGCTTTGCCGCCTCGACGGCCTCGTTGATCAGCGCCACACCCTCCGGCGAGAGCGACACAAGGTGTCGCCGTCGGTCGTCCGGGTCGCGCCGGGTGGTCAGCAGTCCTCTGGCGGTCAGACGGTCGACCACGCCCTTTGTCGTGGCCCCGTCCATCGCCACGGACCGCCCCAGCCGGTTCTGCGACATCGGCCCTTCCTCCGCCAGCCGGTGCATCACCGAAAACTGCGTCGGCGTCAGGTTCCCAGGCACCGTGGACAGGAAGATCGTGGAATTGCGCTGATACGCCCGCCGCAGCAGGAACCCGATCTGGTCGTCGAGCAGATAGCCATGGTCGGCGCTGGTGCGGGGTTTCGGATCGTCGCTCACCGCCGGTCACACCGAGAGATAGGCATCGCGGATCTCCGGCTGAGCCTCAAGCTCGGCAAAACTGCCGTCGAACTTCTTTTCCCCGCTTTCGATGATGATGGCGCGGTCCGCCACGGCCCGGGCAAAATGCAGGTTCTGCTCGGAGATCATCACCGTCAGCCCCTCCGCCTTCAGCCGCAGGATGGTGTGCGCCATCTGTTCGATGATGACAGGGGCGATGCCCTCGGAGGGCTCGTCCAGCAGCAGCAGCATCGGATTTCCCATGAGGGTCCGGGCGATGGTCAGCATCTGCTGTTCCCCGCCGGACATGTGTTTGCCCCGATTGGTGCGGCGCTCCCGCAGGTTGGGGAAGAGGTCGAAGAGTTGCTCCACGGTCCACTCGGGGGCGCCGGACCGCCGGGGTTGGCGGCCGACCTCAAGGTTCTCCAGAACGGTGAGATCGGAGAAGATGCGGCGATCCTCGGGCACATAGCCGATCCCGCATTTCGCCACGCGATAAGCCGGTTCGCCCACAAGCTCCCGGCCCTCGAAGGTCACGCGTCCGGCGCGGGGACGGACCAGTTGCATGACGGATTTCATCGTGGTGGATTTGCCCGCGCCATTGCGGCCGAGAAGCGCCACCACCTCGCCGCGCTTCACCTCGAAGCTGAGGCCGCCGAGGATATGCGCCTTGCCGTAGTAGCTGTGGATGCCCTCAACGCTCAGCATGCGCCGCCTCCTTGAACAGGGTTCCGCCGCCGAGGTAGACCTCCTGCACCTGCGGATTGGCCCGCACCGCCTCCGCATCGCCATCGGCGATCAATTCGCCCCGGTTCAGCACCATGATGTGATGGGCATGGGCAAAGACCACGTCCATGTCATGTTCGGTGAACAGCACCGAAACGCCCTGGCCCCGTACGATGTCCGCCACAAGCTGCATGAGTTCGATCCGTGCCGAGGGGGCCATGCCCGCGGTCGGCTCGTCCATCAGGAGCAGCGTCGGGCGGTGGGTCAGCGCGATGGCCAGTTCCAGCCGCTTGAGGTCGCCATAGGCGAGGATCGAACAGGGGCGGTCCGCCTGATCGGCCATGGACACCGTGCGCAGGAATTCGAACGCCTCGTCGCGGTAGAGCTTCCACGCCCGAGGCGCGAGGGCGTAAAGCCGATGATGGTGGCTCATCAGCGCCATCTGGACGTTTTCGATCACCGTCATGGACTGATACGTTCCGGTGATCTGGAACGTCCGCCCCACCCCCTTGCGCCAGATCTCGCGGGGACGTTTCCCGGTGATGCGTTCGCCGTTCAGGAAGACGTCTCCGGCGGTCGGCTTCAGCTGGCCCATGAGCATGTTGAAACAGGTGGACTTGCCCGCGCCATTCGGGCCGATCAGGGCTTTCAACTCACCTTTCTGGACGGAAAAAGACACGCCATTGACGGCCAGAAACCCGTCATAACTCTTCTTGAGGTTTTCGACGCGGAGGATCTCGGTCATCGGGCCACCTCCTCGTCGTCGCCACGATGGCGCAGCCGCTGCCAGGCGGAGCGG
Source organism: Tropicibacter sp. S64 (assembly GCF_049803835.1). Taxonomy (NCBI): domain Bacteria; kingdom Pseudomonadati; phylum Pseudomonadota; class Alphaproteobacteria; order Rhodobacterales; family Roseobacteraceae; genus Tropicibacter; species Tropicibacter sp. S64. Next base: position 18,224 of record NZ_JBNAGK010000016.1, read on the forward strand.
ATCGAGCCGACGATGCCTTCGGGGGCGATGATGACCACGGCGATGATCACGAGGCCGAGCAGCAACCGCCAGTATTCCAGCCGCGTGAGCCAATGCTCCACCCCGGTCAGGAACCCGGCCCCGACCACACCGCCCGCCAGCGTCTTCACCCCGCCGAGGAAGACCACGATCAACGCGTCGAAGGAGGCGGAAATCTCCAACTCGGTGGGGAAGACGGAGCCTTTGGAGAAGACGAAAAGACCCCCCGCCAGTCCGGCCAGCACCCCGGCAAGGGCAAAGGCAGCGAACTGGATGCGCTTGACGTTGATGCCCATGGCTTCGGCCTGCCGCGGGCTGTCGCGCCCCGCCCGCAGCGCGTAGCCGAAGGGCGCGTGGATGACGTGGCGCAGGAAAAGGATGCCGCCGATGCCGAGGATCAGGGTGAAGTAGTAATATGGCACTGTCCCGCTCAGCCAGGGCGACGGCCAGATGTTCACCAACCCGTCATCCCCCCGGGTCACGTCCCGCCATTGGAAGGCGAGCGACCAGACCAGTTGCGAGAAGGCCAGCGTCAGCATGGCGAAATAGACCCCGGTGAGGCGGATGCAGAACCAGCCGATGCCAAGCGCCAGAAGGCCGGCGGCCAGCGGCGCGAAAAGGAAGGCGATCTCCATCGGCGTGCCCGCGTGGAAAACCAGCAGGGCCGCCGCATAGGCCCCGCCACCGAAGAAGGCCGCATGGCCGAAGCTGACCAGCCCGCCGGAGCCCAGGATGAAATGCAGCGAGGCGGCGAAAAGGGCAAAGACCACCACGTCGATGAGCAGGATCAGCATGAACTGATCGACGAAGGCGGGCAGCACCGCGAGCAGCAGCAGAAGCGCGGCTATGACCATCTGCCCGGTGCGGCCATAGGGACGGATCGGTGTCTCCGGCGCCCCGACCTGTCCGTGCTCGCCCGCCACCTCCTCGCGGCCAAGGAGGCCGTAGGGGCGGATGATCAGGACAATCGCCATGACCACGAACATCAGCACCAGCGTGGATTGCGGGATGTAGGTCACGCCGACCACGTTGAGCACCGAGATCAGGACAGCGGCGATAAACGCTCCGGGCAGGCTGCCCATACCGCCGATCACCACAACGACAAACACCGCGCCGATGATGTTGAAATCCATCAGCAGGTCCGCGCCACCCTTGGGCAGTTGCAGCGCCCCGCCCCATCCGGCGAGCGCACAGCCGAGGGCAAAGACCCCGGTGAACAGCCAGGCCTGATTGACGCCCAGAGCGCCAACCATCTCCCTGTCCTGCGTCGCGGCCCGAACGAGGACACCGACACGGGTGCGGGCGATCAGATACCAGAGCGCAAAGAGGATGAACGGCGTGATGGCGATGATCACGATGTCATATTTCGGCACCGGCTCGCCAAAGATGCGCCAGACGCCGCGCAGGCCGGGCGCCCTTGGCCCGAGCCGGTCCTCCGCGCCCCAGATCATCAGCGCGAGGTCCTGAATGACGAGGATCACGCCGAAGGTGGCGACCAGCTGGAACAGCTCCGGCGCACGGTAGATCGGGCGCAGGACGACGATTTCGACAATCGCCCCGATCACCCCGACCGCAAGCCCGGTCAGCACGATCGCTCCCCAGAAGCCGACCGCCCCGGGCAACACCTCCATCAGCGTCACGCCGATGAACGCCCCGAGCATGTAGAAGGAGCCATGCGCGAAGTTCACGATGCGCGTCACGCCGAAGATCAGCGACAGGCCTGACGCGACGAGGAACAGCGAGGAGGCATTGGCGAGTCCCGTCAGGAACTGGGCGAAGAGGAAAGCCATGGGTCTTGGAATGTCCGCTCTGGTCGTGAGAGGGGGAGGCCCCGGACCGGGTCCGGAGGCAGGCAGGCGCACCGCCCGCCCCGGGCCGGACCCGGGGCCTCATCGCATGTCAGCGCCGGATCACTCCGCCGGGCGCATCGCCTTGATTTCCTCGTCGGAGGGCAGGTAGCCGTCCGGCCCCTTGTAGGACCAGTCGACCATCACGCCCTTGCCGTCCTGCACCGCCAGCGTACCGACATAGGCGCCCATGGTGGACTGGTTGTCGACCTCGCGGAACATCAGGGCGCCGATCGGCGTATCCGGAACCTCCAGCCCCTCGAAGCCCGCGATGATCGAAGCGGTATCCGTCGCGCCGCCCTTTTCGATGGCCGCGGCGATGGATTTCGCGGTCAGGTAACCGACCAGCGAGCCGATCTTCGGCGTCTCACCCGTCGCGGCCTCGTAGGCATCGACAAAGGCCTTCTCCGGTGTGCCGTCTTCGAAGGCGTACCAAGGATAGCCGGTCACGAACCAGCCTTCCGGCGCCTCGTCTCCCAGCGGCTCAAGATACTCCGGCTCGCCAGTCAAGAGGCCATAGACCTGCCGCCCGTCGAACAGACCCCGGTCGCCGCCCTCGCGCACCAGCTTGGCAAGGTCGGTGCCGAAGGTGACGTTGTAGATGGCATCGGGCTTCGCCCGCTCCAGCGCCTGCACCTCGGCCCCGGCGTCGATCTTGAACAGCGCCGGCCATTGTTCGGCGACGAATTCCACCTCGGGCTTGAGCCGCGTCAGGTTGGCCTTGAACGCCGCAACGGCGTCCTGACCATAGGCGTAGTTCGGCGCGATGGTGGCGTATTTCACCGCGTCGGTCTTCGCTGCCTCCTCGGCCAGCATTGCCGCCTGAATCCAGGTCGAGGCGCGCAGGCGGAAGGTGTTCGGGTTACCCGAGGACCAGACGAGGCTGTCCGCCAGCGGTTCGGCCGCGAGGTAGACATAGTCCTTCTCGGCGGCAAAGGACGAGAGCGCGAGGCCGACGTTCGACAGGATCGAGCCGGTCAACATCACCGCGCCGTCACGAGTCATCAGCTCCTCGGCGATCTTCACCGCCTCCGCCGGGTCGCCCTGATCGTCGCGGAAGATGAACTCCAGCGGTTTTCCCAGCACGCCGCCCGCCGCGTTGATCTCCGCAAGGCCCAGCTCGATGCCCTTCTTGTAGGGCTCGGCAAATGCGGCCATGCGCTTGTAGTGGTTGATCTCGCCGATCTTGATGGTGTCCTGCGCCATCGCGCCCACCGGCGTGAGGGTCAGCGCCGCCGCCGCGGCCAGCATCGTCCGTCTCGTCAAAGTCATATCTGTCTCTCCTGTTGGGGGTTGTCCGGTCTGGCGCCGGTTAATCGTGGTACACAAAGGCGGGCGAGGGATCGCTTGCCAGGTCTTCCGTCCTCTCAAGTTCGATAAGGTCGTTGATCCGCTTGCGATACACAAGCGGTCCCTTGTCGATGGCAATCCGGATCGGACGCCGCTTTTGCGGGCGGTTTTCTTCCTCCTGCACCGCTTCGAGGATGTCCTGATCCTCGGCGAAGGCCGCCCGGAAGGCCGCATCCATCCGCGCTTCAATTTCCGGATCGTCTAGCGCGGTGTTGCGGATATGCGCCCAGCGGTCGATGGTGTAGGTCTCCGTCACCGGTGTCATGAAGTGCAGCGCAAAAATGCGCACGCCCTGGTCGCGGTCCTCCTCGGCGCACTGTTTCTCCACCTCGATGGAGCCGAAGTCGATCACCGCCGTGCAGGGGGTGTAGAGGTAGTAATAATGCCAGCGGTCGACATTGCCGGTGAAGCAATCGAGCGCCTTGAAAAACCCCACAGGTTCCGCGTTCCGGATCCAGCGCCAGGCGACGATGGCCTCGCCCTCGGTCTTCACATGCACCGGCACGTTCTCGGATGCGGCGCTGCCGAGGGTCGTGGGATGCACGAAACTGATGTGCGCCGGATCGACGAGGTTTTCGGCCACGTTCAGGTAATTGGACTTCAGGTGCAGCGCGTCGCCCAGATGCACGGCCCATTTGGGATCGGTGAATTCCGGCATGTCGAAGATCTTGGCCGGGTCGGCCTTCGCCGGATCGCCCATCCAGATCCAGACGATGCCGTGGCGCTCCTCGGTCCGGTAGCTCTCGACATAGGCCGATTTCGGCAGGTTGGTCTGTCCCGGAACCCGGGTGCACTGGCCGGTGGTGCCGTCGAAGGTCAGCCCGTGATAGCCGCATTGCACGGTGTCGCCGATGCGTTTGCCCTTGGACAGCGGCAATAGCCGATGTGGGCAGCGGTCTTCCAGCGCGGCGATGCCACCGTCCGACTTGCGGAACATCACGATGTTCTCGTTCAGGATGGTGAAGCGCCGGAGTGTATCGTCGATCTCCCGCGACCACGCTGCAACGTACCAGGCGTTTCTCACGAAAATCGTCATCAAACGTGCTCCTTTTCAGCGCAACCCGTCCGCGCCGGTGATGTCCTTGTGCAGAAGGCCGCCAACCCTCGGGTTCGGCCGTCCATCCAGTTGCAGCGCCACCGCCACGACGATTTCGTTCGCGCGAGGCGCATCGGGAATGCGCAGGCGCATGCCGTCGAAATGGCTGCGCACATAGGCGGCGGCCTTGTGGCCGAGCGGCACGTCGATCACGTCGCCGGGTGCGCCCATCGCCTTGGACGAGGGCACCAGCGCCTTGCCGCCGCCCAGAACGTCCCGCAGGGGGGCGCCCAGTTTCGGATGCAGCAGCGCCGCCCCGTGTTCCAGTTCCCCCGCCTCACCGACCAGTGCGGCTTTGCCATAGCCTTGCACGTCCGGAGCCGCGCAGCCAAGCACCCTCAAGGCTTCCCCGCCGAGTATCTGCCCCAGTGCGGCCCCGATTTCGATCAGCTCCGACAGGTCCGCCACGTACCGCCCCGCAAAGGGGTTTTCGATCACCGCCGCAGCCAGCGCCCGCCGCGAGGGCGGCGCAATCTCCTGCCCCATCTCGCTTCGGACCTCTTCGGTCAGGGTGATGATCTTGCGCAGCTTCACCGCAGGCCGTCCTCACCCTTGACGTCCTTCGCCGCCAGCCCGCCAACCCGGGCATGCACGCGCGGACCCGTGGTCATCGCCAGCACCAGCACGATCTCATCCGCCTTCGGCGCATCGGACAGGCCGACCTCAATCGCGTCGAAATGCGAGCGCACGTAGGAGGCGTTGGTATGGGTGATCGGAACATCGAGCCGCGTCCCCGGGCCTCCGACCTTTTTCGTCGATGGCACGATGGCCATGGACTCCGCGATCTTGTCGCGCATGGCATAGCCGCCCGGCACATGCCAGAGCGCCCCGTGCTCCAGCTCGCCATTGGCACCGACGATCGCGCCCTTTCCGTAGCCTTCGATCACACCGGCATCCCCGCCCAAAGCGTCGATCAGCTCCTGTGCCATCTGCTTGCCCAGCGGATCAAGGTCGTCCATGAACCCGGCGATATCCTCCACATAACGTCCGGCGAAAGGGTTGGCGATCACCGCCATGATGGCCCCCCGGCGCTGCGGGGTCTGCGCCACCGGCCCGCCCTCGTGCCAGATGGTTTCGGTGAGGATCGCGGTCTTGCGGATCTTCGGTTCAGGCATGGTTCAACTCCCTCTGCGTCCCGGCGGACCCCTCATCCGCCACGGACTGTCCGCCCACCATCCGGCGCGCGCCCTGACAGCTCAGGTACGCGGCCCGGATCAGGCCTTTCTCGACGTAGTCTTGCGCCACGACCTGCCCCCGGGACAAGGCCTCTGCGACCTTCGCCGGCGGCAGCCGCGCTACATTGGTCGTCACGAGCCGGGTGCCGAGGTCGCTGTCGGGCGACAGGTGATGCGCCGGAACGCGGGTCACACCGGGATGTCCCGGCAGGTCCACCGCGTTGGCGATCAGCGTCGCGGCAGCATCGGCCAGCGCCGCTGTCTCCGCCAGCACCGTCACCGCGTCGGCAATCCCGAGCGAGTGCGAGCGCCCGCGCCAGCCGGAGGTGGCCACGCCGCCGATGCTATCGCCCGGACCAATCGCGGCCCTTGCGCCGAGGGTGCCGGTCACCGGATCGTCACAGACTGCCACCCGCAGCACCGGCCCCGAGGTCCAGAGCGCGATGTCGCCGCCATTGTTCACATGCAGGCTGGTCAAGCCATGCCCCGGCACCAGAATGGCGCGCAGCACATGATCTGCCACCGCCCCCGCCACCGCCGCCATCGGCGTGACAAAGACCGGGCCAAAGCGGCCGACAACCGCCACCATCTGCCGGGCAATCAGGCCGTCCGGCTCCGGCCCCTCCGCGCTGCGCAGGCGGGGCAATTCGGCGGCCAATGTGCTCAACACCGGGCCAAACGCCGTCTCGGCCCGCCGATAGGCCGCTTCGATCCTGTCGCCCTCTGCGCTGACGATCAGGTCGATCGGCCCGTGGGTGAGGCGCAAGCGGCCATCCGGCATCACATGCGCGACGGGGCGCTCGACCCGGCTCATTCCGTCGGCTCCCGCCGGCCTTTCGCGCCCGGCCAGGGCAATCCGGCCTTCGGACGCTCGGCGCGTTGCCCGGACAGGCGGTGATCGTTTTGCCGTCCCTTCGCGCCTTTCAACGCCTCTTCGAGAGGCATCACATAGTCCATATGTCCGCCAAGTGCCGCATAATCCGCCGCCGGCATCGTGAACTCGATGGGGGCCACCAGGGCCGGTGTCGGCACATAGCCGAAAGCATTGCGCGGCATCTGCGTGACATCGGCCATGAAGGTGATCCCGCCCCCCGGCCACATGAACACCGGCGCACCGCCGCAGGTCACCCGGGTCAGGCGCGACTGGACCGAGCGCGTCAGGGACACAGGGTTTTCCGTCACCCCGGACCGGAGCGACCCCCCTGCCCCGGCCATGAACAGCACGGAGGCCAGCGACGGCTCGCAGTTCTCCTCGATGCGCATCACCGAGGGCAGGAGCCGCTCCGGCATCTCCTTCTGCACCGGCACCAGATCTTCGTTCAATTCGTAATAGGCGGCATGTTCCCCGGTGGTCGAAACCATCAACAGCGACAACCCGGGCCGCGCCCCCTTCTTCTCTTGCCACGTGTCGAGGATGGTCAGAGGATCGGTGAGGTCGGTGCCGCCCCAGCCGGTCCCAGGTTCTGCCACCTGAAAATACCGCCCCGGCGTGGAGCGGCGGCCCTTGATCCGGATGCCGGAGGGCGCCCAGCCGATGACCTTGCCCGCCTGATGCTCGGACATCACGCCGGTGATGTGATCGTCGACCACCACCACCTCGTCCACCAATCCCATCCATTGCGCCGCGAACATACCGACCGTAGCCGAGCCGCAGCCCACGCGCATCCGCTCCTCACGCGAGCCGTTCACCACCGGCGCCTGCCCGGCGGTGATCTCCAGTGCCGCGCCGCCGTCGATCTCCATCGCCACCTGTTCACCGTTGCAGAGCGCCAGCAGCGCCTCGCAGGTGACGCGGCCCTCCTTCTTGGAGCCGCCGGTCAGGTGATGCACGCCCCCGAGCGAGAGCATCTGCGAGCCGTATTCGGAGGTCGTTACATGGCCGATCACCTCGCCTTCCACCCGCACCGGCGCGCACTCGTGGCCAAGATGCCGGTCCGTGTCGATCTTCACCTTGGCCCCGCAATAGGAGAAGATGCCCTCCGTCACGACGGTAATCATGTCCGCCCCCGCAGCACTGGAGGCGACGATGAAAGGCGCGGGCTTGTAGTCCGGATAGGTGGTGCCGGAGCCGATGGCGGTGATGAAGGTATCCTCGCCCGAGACGATCTCGCCGTCCCATTCGCGATCCAGAAACGGCACCAGAGGCGCGTCACCGTCGCGATTCTGAAGGATCGTATGCGGGTCGAGCCGCACCAGTTCACCGCCCTCGTTGGCGTAGCGGTCGCAAGCCCCGGCGCGGCCTTCGGCGATGTAGCACATCACCGGGCAGGCATCGCAGCGGATCTTCTCCGGCAGGTCGGCCTTGTCACGCTTTGTGATGATATCGCTCACGATGCGGGCTCCGGTGTCAGGGCTGCGGGCGGGATATTCGTTTGTATACGAACGCACGGGCAGCGTTTCTGTGTCAACAGTTTTGAGTCCCGTTTTCGGCCTGTGCCGGTGTTCGGCCCATCTGTCGATGCGGAATTCATCAGGACTCCCTCCCTATCCGCGTCTGCATCTTTTGCAGGCAGATGCACCCTGCGATTTTGTTCGTATACAAACGACTTTCGATTATCCCGCTCCGGACCCTCGAAAGTCTCACGAGGCGATTGACAAGTTTTCCCGCAAGTTCCTACCGTGGGAGTCATATCGTTTGCACACGAATGAAGTCCCGCCGCCTGCGGCACACCCATGAGGCCCCGGAATGACGCTGCATCGCCCTGAAACGCTGACCGACGCGCTGGCGCTGCTGTCCGCAGGGGGCGTGGTGCTGGCGGGCGGAACGGACGTCTATCCGGCGCTGCGCGACGGCCCGCCCCCGGCCCGGATGATTGACGTCAGCGGCGTCGCCGGGCTGCGCGGAATCACCCGCGACGCGGATGGCTGGCGCATCGGTGCCGCGACCACATGGACCGACATTCTCCGCGCCGAGCTGCCACCGCTGTTCGACGGGCTGAAACAAGCGGCGCGGGAAGTCGGCTCGGTGCAGATCCAGAACGCTGGCACGATCGCAGGCAACATCTGCAATGCCTCGCCCGCTGCAGACGGGGTGCCAGCGCTGCTGACCCTCGACGCCGAGGTTGCCGTCGCCGGTCCGGGCGGCCCGCGCCGTCTGCCGCTCGCCGTCTTCCTCAAGGGACCGCGCCAGACAGACCTCGGGCCGGGCGACCTGGTCACCGCCCTGCATATCCCCGAGGCCGCCGGTCAGGGGGCGTTCCTCAAGCTGGGCGCGCGCAAATACCTCGTCATTTCCATCGCCATGGTCGCCGCCGTGGTCGAGATGCAAGGCGGCACCCTGTCCCGCGCAGCCATCTCCGTCGGGGCCTGCTCGCCCGTCGCCCGCCGCCTGCCGGGACTGGAGGCCGCGCTGTTCGGAAGACGACCGCAGGACATTGCTGCCCTCGTCGAGGCGGCCCCGCTCCCCGGCCTTGCTCCGATTACCGACGTGCGGGCCACTTCGGACTACCGCATGGACGCCGTCCGCACCCTCATCACCCGCACGCTGCTTCAGGCCACGGAGACCGCCCATGTCGCTTGACGCTCCCACCTCCCGCATCGCCTTCACCCTGAACGGCGCGCCGGTCGACCTCGCCGCCGACCCCGCGACGCGCCTGTCGGACGTGCTGCGCGACGCGGCGGGCCAAACCGACGTCAAGGTCGGCTGCAATGCCGGGGATTGCGGCGCCTGCACGGTGCTGCTCGACGGGCTGCCGGTCTGCGCCTGCCTGACCGCCGCCGGACAGGCGGAGAGTCGGCAGGTCGAGACACAGGCCGGGCTGGTGGCCCGCGACCCGGACGCGCTGCGCCTCGCCAGGGCCTTCCAGCGCCATCAGGCGGCGCAATGCGGCATCTGCACGCCGGGCATGATGGTCTCCGCCATTGCCCTGCTGCGCTCCGGGGAACCGCTGGACGAGGCCCGCGTCGCCGACGCGCTTGGCGGGGTGCTCTGCCGCTGTACGGGGTATCGCAAGATCATTGCGGCGGTGCTCGACGCCGCCTCCGACGCCGAGCCTCTGACCGAGGGCGGCGTCGGTGCCTCCATCGCCCGGCTCGACGCCTGGCCCAAGGTCTCGGGCAGCGAACGCTTCGGCGACGATGTGGCCCCAGCGGATGCCCTGACGGTCCGCGCGATCCGGTCGCCGTTTCACCGCGCCCGCTTCATCTTGGGGGATCTGGAGGCGTACCGGGAGCAGACTGGCCTCGACCTGATCCTCACCGCAAAGGACATCCCCGGCAGCAACCTCTTCGGCGTCATTCCCGGCTTCATCGACCAGCCGGTCTTGGCAACCGATGAGACCCGGTTCAAGGGCGAGGCGGTCGCTGCCGTTGTCGGCCCTGCCGCCCTGCTCGACACCCTGCCCGCCTTCCCCGTCGAATGGCACGAACTGCCCGCCAATCTGACGCCGGAACACGCCGAAGCCGCGTCCCTCGTGCACGAGGATCGCACAGCCAACGTCATGTGCCGGGGTTATGTCGCCCGGGGTGATGTCGCGTCAGGCATGGCGAGCGCCACGCATACAGTTGCTGGTTCCTTCTCTACCGGCTTCATCGAACACGCCTACATCGAACCGGAGGCTGCCTGGGCGCGGCGTGTCGGCGACCGGATCGAAGTACAATGCTGCACGCAGGCGCCCTACATGAACCGCGACGCCATCGCGGGCGTTCTCGGGCTTGACCCCCAGGCCGTGCGAATCCTGCCCACCGCCGTCGGTGGTGGTTTCGGCTCCAAGCTGGACCTGACGACCCAGCCTTTCGTGGCGCTGGCGGCTTGGCTGCTGAACCGCCCGGTGCGCATGGCCTACACCCGGACCGAAAGCATCGCGACCTCCACCAAGCGCCACCCCTCCGAGATCACCATGGAGATCGGCGCGGATGCAGACGGCCGCCTGACCGCCACCCGCTTCGACGGCACCTTCAACACCGGCGCCTATGCCAGCTGGGGGCCGACCGTGGCGAACCGGGTGCCGATCCACGCTTCCGGGCCTTATTTCACCCCTAACTACGAAGCAAAGAGTGTCGGCATCCACACCAATACCGCGCCCTCCGGCGCCTTCCGGGGCTTCGGCGTGCCGCAATCCGCAGTGGCGCAGGAACAGCTCTTCGACATGCTGGCGGAGAAGATCGGCATGGACCGGCTGGCGTTCCGCCGCCTCAACTGCCTGCGCAATGGCGATCCCACGGTGACGGGGCAGGTCTTCGACACCGGCATGGGCATTGCCGACTGTTTCGACGCGCTGAAACCACATTGGGACCGGGCGCTGGCGGAGGCCGAGGCATTCAACGCCGACAACACCACCCGCAAGCGCGGTGTCGGGATCGCGGGCGGCTGGTACGGCTGCGGCAATACCTCCATGTCCAACCCCTCCACGATCCGCGCCGGGGTGACCCCCGCCGGGGCAATCGTGCTGCATCAGGGCGCGGTGGACATCGGCCAGGGCTCGAACACCGTCATCCCGCAGATTTTCGCCACCGCCCTTGGGGTCGAGGTCACGCAGATCAACCTCGTCAATGCCGACACAGACCTGACCCCCGACGCGGGAAAGACCTCCGCCAGCCGCCAGACCTTCATCACTGGCAACGCCGCCCGTCTGGCCGGGGAGGCGCTGCGGGCGCAGCTGCTGAGGCTCGGAAATGTCGGCGAGGATGCGCGGATCACTCTTGCGGAGGACGGCATCCACCTGACGGACAATGGCATCACCCGCCGCCTGACCCTGCCGCAGACCGAAGGCTACGCGCTCGAAGTCGAGGAAAGCTACGATCCCCCTACCCTGCCGCTCGACAAGAACGGTCAAGGCTCGCCCTACGCCGTCTTCGGCACCACCGCGCAGATGGTGGAACTGGAGGTGGACATGGCGCTCGGCACCGTCAAACTCCTGCACTTCACCGCCGCCCATGACGTCGGCAAGGCGATCAACCCCCTCTCCGTCGAAGGACAGGTCGAGGGCGGCATCGCGCAGGGACTGGGCCTTGCCCTCATGGAGGAGTTCCTGCCCGGCCGCACGGAGAACCTGCATGACTACCTGATCCCGACGATCGGCGACGTGCCCCCGATCGACACCATCATCATCGAGACAGGCGACGAACATGGTCCCTACGGCGCCAAGGGGCTGGGCGAGCACTGCCTGATCCCCACCGCCCCCGCGATCCTCAACGCCATCGCCCACGCCAGCGGCGCCCGTGTCCACCACCTGCCCGCGACTCCGGACAAGGTCCGCGCCGCGATCCTCGCCAAGGGAGCCGCACGATGACCAACCGCACCGACCTGACCGGCAGCTTCGCCGGGATCGACGTGGGCGGCACCTTCACCGACCTCGTGCATTACGACAGCCGCGCGGGCCGGGTGAAGCTGGCAAAGGTGCCGACAACGCTGGACAATCAGGCGGACGGGGTGCTCGCCGCGCTGGACGCGGCTCAGGTGGACGCGGCGGCGCTCGACCTGATCGTGCATGGCACGACGACAACCACCAATGCCGTTCTGGAGCGACGGCTCTGCAAGACCGGCCTCATCACCACGCAGGGTTTTCGCGACGTGCTGGAGCTTGGCCGCCGCACCCGCCCGCAAGCCTATGGCATGAAAGGCCAGTTCCGCCCCCTGATCCCCCGCGATCTGCGTCTGGAAGTCCCGGAGCGGATGCTGGCGGATGGCGGTGTGTATCTGCCATTGGACGAAGACGCCCTGCGCAGCGCCCTGCGCGCCCTGATCGCCATGGACTGCGAGGCCCTCGTCATCCACTTCCTGCACGCCTACGCCAACCCCGCCCACGAGCTGCGCGCCGGGGAGATCGCCCGCGAGGAATGGCCCAACGGCAATATCACCCTCGGCCACGCGCTGCTGTCCGAAAGCCGCGAGTACGAGCGCGGTGTCACCGCCGCCGTCAACGCCTCCGTCCAGCCGTTGCTGCGCCGCTATGTCGAACGTCTGGCCGACCGCCTGTCCGGGCGCGGCTACGGGCGCGACCTTCTGGTGATGAACGGCAACGGCGGCATGGTCTCCGCCCGCATCGTCGCCGAAGAGGCGGCCAAGACCGTGATGTCCGGCCCCGCCTCCGGCGTCATGGCCGCCGCCTATACCGGACGCCGCGCCGGTATCCCGGACCTTCTGACCTACGACATGGGCGGCACCTCCACCGATGTGGCGATGATCCGGGGCGCGGACCCTGCCGTCAGCCATGAAATCGAGATCGAATACGCCATGCCGATCCATGTCCCCATGGTCGATGTGCGCACCGTCGGCGCGGGAGGCGGCTCCATCGCCCGGGTCAACGCCGCGGGGCTGTTGCAGGTCGGCCCGGACAGCGCCGGTTCGACCCCCGGTCCGATCTGCTATGGCAAGGGCGGCACGGAGCCGACGATTTCGGACGCCAACATGCTTCTGGGACGGATGAACCCGGGCAAGCTGAACACGATCTCCGGCGATGTCTCCATCGACACCATCCGCGACGCCTTCGCCGCGAAGATCGGCAAGCCGCTTGGTCTCGACGCGGTGGAAGCCGCCTCCGCCGTCCTGCGCATCGCCACGGCAAAGATGGCCGACGCGGTGCGCATGGTCTCCATCTCGCTCGGCGAAGACCCCCGCGATTTTGCGCTCTTCGCCTTCGGCGGCGCCGGTCCCCTGCACGCCTGCGCCATTGCCCGGGAATTGGGCGTGCCCCGCGTGCTGGTCCCGGCCCGTCCCGGAATCACCAACGCCCTGGGCTGTATCGTCGCCGACCTGCGGCACGACTTCGTCCAGACGGTGAACCGCCCCCTGCACGCCTGCGACATGGGCGAGGTACACGCCGCCTTCGCCCGCCAGACGGAGGACGGCAAGGCCGCCATCGGGCGCGAACGGGTGGAGATTGCCGAATTGCGCGTGATCCACTCCGTCGACATGCAGTTCATCGGGCAAACGCATCTGTTGCGCGTGCCGCTGCCCGATGGCACGCCCTCCGCCGAGGACCTGCAAACGCTCTTCGAAGAGGCCTATTTTCGCCGTTTCCAGGTCACCCTGCCGGAAATCCGCCCTGCGCTGGTCAACGTCAACACCTCCGTCATCGGCCGCCGCCCGGAGGTGGACCTCTCGCTGCTGATCGACGCCGCCGCCCGCAAGGCGACGCTGGACGAGGCCCAGACCGGCACCCGCCCGGTCTGGTTCGACGGCTGGACCGACACGCCGGTCTACTGGCGCGATTTCCTGCCGTTGGGTGCCCGCCTGCAAGGCCCTGCCATCGTCGAGCAGATGGACTGTACGCTGGTCATGGAACCCGGAGACAGCGCCGTGCAGGACCATGACGGCAACCTCATCGTCACCGTCAGGAGCGCGGCATGAGCATCGACCCGATCACCCTGACCGTCATCCAGTCCGGCCTGCAACAGGTCTGCGACGAGATGGACCTCAGCTTCTCCCGCGCCGCCTTCTCGCCCGTCATCGCCGAGGCCAACGACCGCTCCGACGGTATCTATTCCGCGCAAGACGGCAGCCTGATCGCGCAGGGCTCCCAGGGGTTGCCAGTGTTTGTCGGTACCATGCAATTCTCCACCCGGACGCTGATCGAGATGATCGCCGAGGGCAAAGCGGCGGCGCCAAAACCCGGCGACATCTATATCGTCAATGACCCATATTTGGGCGGCACGCACCTGATGGACGTGCGCTTTGCCATGCCGGTGTATCGGGACGGTGAGATTTTCTGCTGGCTCTCCAACACCGGCCACTGGCCCGACACCGGCGGCGCGGTGCCCGGCGGCTTCTCCGCGTCTGCAACAGCCGTCGAACAGGAGGGCCTGCGCTTGCCGCCTGTGCGCCTGTTCAAGGAAGGCACGCTCGATGCGGAAATCTATGCCATCATCTGCTCCAACATCCGCGTCGCCGACCAGCGCATCGGCGATGTGAAGGCGCAGGCGGCGGCGCTCTACGTCGGCCAGTCCCGGCTGTTCCGCCTGCTCGACCGCTACGGCGACGAGACCGTCCGGAAGGCCATCGCGGAACTGCGCAGCCGCGCCGCGCAGCAGATGCGTGCGCATATCAAGGCAATCCCGCCGGGCACCTACACCGCCTCCGCCTTCGTCGATTCGGACGGCGTGGTGAACGAGCCGCTGGAAATCCGTCTGACCGTCACTGCGGACTGCGACGGCCTGACCTTCGATTTCACCGGATCATCCGCGCCCTGCCGGGGGCCGATGAATTCGGTGTGGGCGACGACGCAATCCTCGGTCTACCTCGCCATGCGCCACATCTTCCCGGATGTGCCGATCAGCGCCGGGGCTTTCGAGCCGCTCACCATCCTCCGCCCCGAAGGCACCTTCCTCGACGCCCGCTACCCCCGTCCGGTCTCCGGCTGCGCGGCAGAGGTCAGCCAGAGGATCGCCGAAGCGGTCTTTGCCGCGCTCGTCGCCCCCCTGCCCCGGATCGTCACCGCCGCTCCCGCGGGCTCCTCCGGCAACTTCGCCCTCGGCGGCGAGGTCCCCGAGGAGGGCCGCAGCTATGTCATGTACCAGATTTCCGGCGGCGGCTACGGCGGCTATGCCGGTGGCGACGGCATTTCCAACGGCTGCTCGACCATCGGCATCTCGAAATCGCCGCCGGTGGAGATCATGGAACAGCAGTTCCCGGTGCTTTACCACCGCTACGCCCTGCACGAGGGCTCCGGCGGCGCGGGGGAACATCGCGGCGGCTTTGGTCTCGATTACGAGGTGGAAATCCGCAAGGGCACGGCGCGGGCCAGCTTCGTCATGGACCACGGGCGCTTCGGCCCGCAGGGCGTGCTGGGCGGCAAGGACGGCGGGGTGAACCGGGTCACGGTCAGCCAAAACGGCCACAGCTTTGTCCCCGAACACCTGTCGAAGGCGCAGGACATCGCCCTGTCCGCCGGCGACCGGGTTCGCGTGCGCACCCCCGGTGGCGGCGGCTACGGTAACCCGGAGCACCGGGACCCGGCGCTGGTGGCCGAGGACGTCCGGCTCGGCCGGTACACCGCCGAGCAGGCGCGGGAGTTGTTCGGCTGGACGGGCTGACCTGCGCAACAAACCGCCGTTAGCGCCAACATCCCCTGTTTACGCGGCACGTCGCCCGTGGCTATCTGGACGCAAGCCGCAGCGGAGGAAGCCAGCATGAAATCCCTTGTTCTCGAAAAGCAGCACGCGCTGAGCCTGCGCGACTTTCCCGAGATCGCCCGCGCCGAAGAGACCCTCGGCCCGCGCGACGTGCGGATCAAGCTGCACACCGTCGGCATCTGCGGCTCCGACTTGCATTATTATACCCACGGCCGCATCGGACCGTTTGTCGTCACCGAGCCGATGATCCTGGGGCACGAGGCGTCGGGCACGGTGATCGAGACCGGCGCCGAGGTCACCACGCTGAAGATCGGTGACCGCGTCTGCATGGAGCCGGGCATTCCCGACCCGACGTCGAAGGCTACACGCCTGGGCCTCTACAATGTCGATCCGGCGGTGCGGTTCTGGGCCACGCCGCCCGTGCACGGCATCCTGCGCCCGACCTGCGTGCACCCGGAGGCGTTTACCTTTCGGCTGCCGGATACGGTCAGCTTCGCGGAGGCCGCCATGGTCGAACCGCTCGCCGTCGGGGTCCATGCCGCAACGAAGGCGCGGGTGAAGCCCGGTGATGTCGGCGTGGTGCTGGGCGCCGGCCCCATCGGCCTCGTCACGGCCCTGTCGGCGCTGGCCGCGGGGTGTGCACGGGTCTACGTGGCGGACCTTGCCGAGAAGAAACTGGAGATCGCCGCCGCCCTCAGCCCGGCCATCGTGCCGGTCAATGTCACGGCAAACCCGGTGGCGGAGCAGGTGCTCAGGGACACCGACGGCTGGGGCGCGGATGTGGTCTTCGAGGCCACCGGCTCGCCCCATGCCGCGAAGGGCGTTTTCGAGCCGCTCGCCCCGGGCGGCTGCGTGGTGATGATCGGCGGCCAGCCTGACCCGATCCAGTACGACGCGGGCGCGGCCATGGTGCGCGAGGCGCGGGTCGAGAACATCTTCCGCTACGCCCACGTCTTCCCGCGCTGCGTGGGCATGCTGGCGTCCGGCGCCATCGACGTGAAGCCGCTGATCACGCGGACGTTTGCGTTCGAGGACAGCGTGCATGCGTTCGAGATCGCCGCCTCGGCCCCGCCGCAGGATGTGAAGATGCAAATCGCACTGCCGCAATAGCCCTCACCTCCCGCGCCAGCCGCTCCAGCACCGGAGCCAGGTCCGTCTGGATCGCGGCCTCGGAGAACCGCATGACGGTGAAGCCTCTCCCGCGCAGCTCCGCATCGCGCAGCGCATCGTCGAAGGGATCGGCGCTGCCGCCGGTCTGGATAATGAGACTGTGCCGGACGATCAGGAAATCGACAACCTGCAGGCCGACCGGCGCAAGCCGGCGCACGTGCAGGTTCAGGAACCTGTGCCCGCGCAGCTGCTCCCAGAGCAGGGTCTGCACCGCCGTCATCGACTGGCGGAGACTGCGGGCATGCATGCGCTGTGCGTCACTGCGATACGTCGGCATCGGCCGTCCTTCCCGGTTTGCCCGCCCCCACCCAACCCTCCCCACAGGGGAGGGCAGGCCCACCGCAACCGTTGCACGCAAAGGTAAAGCAAGACTTGACCATCCTGCGGAACGGGCCCCCTCCCCCGGGGGGAGGGATGGGGTGGGGGAGCGGCGCGCCGGACAGGGCCGCGCTGGAAACAGGTGACAAAGGCGGCGCGACCGCCTACGTCAAACAGGCACCCGACCGCCGCGCAGCCGGTGCCGCGCGGTTCCACCAGTTCCGGACCAACCGCAAGACCCGACGCCGTGACGCCTCTGACCCCCTCCGACCTGCCCGAGCTCACCGGCGGTTTCCTCGCCGCGCCGGACCTGACCCCCTGTCTCGGCGGGATCCTGGTCCGGGGGCGGTTCGACCGCGCGCATTTCGACCCGGCGCTCTTCGACCGCCTCGCCCTGCCCCGCCCTGAGCGCCTGTCCCGGGCTGTGGACAAGCGCCTCGCGGAATTCCTCGCAGGCCGGGCTCTGGCCCGGCTGGCGCAGGAGACCCTCGGCCATGTCGCGCAGCCCGTCGGCATCGCCGAGAGCCGGGCGCCGGTCTGGCCTGCGGGTCTCTCCGGGTCGATCAGCCACGCCCGCGGGCATTGCGCCTGCCTCCTGCTGCCCGCCGCGGCAGGCCAACCCGGCATCGACGTCGAGGCCATCGCCTCGGGCCGCGCCCTCGTCTCCATCGAGCAGATCGCCCTGTCTGCCCGTGACACGGCCCAGCTGCACGCCAGCCGCCTGCCCTTCGACGTGGCCGCGACGCTCTGCTTTTCCGCCAAGGAAACCCTTTACAAGGCGCTGTTCCCTACCGTCCGGCGGTTCTTCGGCTTCGAGGCCGCCGAAGTGGCCAGCCCGCCGGATGCGCGGCAGATCCGCCTGCGCCTGACCGAGGACCTGCACGGCAGCCTGCCCCGCGGCGCCGTCTTCGACCTGACCTGCGAAATCACAGGGGACAGCGTCCTCACCTGGATGTGTCACCCTGGCTAGCGACGCCGGGGTCGCAGGCTACCGCGCTTCGACCCGCAGGCTGCGCAGGCCCGGATCGAACCGCCCGTAGGCGGCCAGCAGCGGCCCGCTCAGATGCGTGGCGACGTAATCCGCCATGAACGGCGTCGGCGCGGAGAGCACCACCTGTCCGCCCCCGCATCGTGTCTCGCGCAGATGCTGGAACCAGGTGGCGTACAGCGCCGGGTCGCGGTCGTGCAATACCGCGCTCACCTGTCCCCACAGCCCCGGACCGTCCTCCGGCACGGGCCGCTTGAACGGCACCACCGTACTCTCTTCCGGCGCGCGCGGCTCCTCCGTCTCCAGCCGTTCGGCGAAGTCCGGTCCCAGCAGGTCCCGCGCCATGCGGGTATCCTTCAGCATCTGCACGAAGTCGAGGGCGTAGACCGCCACCCTGCCCCGCGCCGCCGGACGTTTCACGGTAATCCACCCGGCCTCGCGAAACTGCGCCATCTCGCGTTTGACCGTCCGCTCGTCCACCGACCACAGCCGCGCGATCTCCGCCCGGCCAATCGACAGCGCGTTGGTCTGCCAGTTGTACCGCGCCGTGATCAGCGCGATCAACCGCAGCGCCCGCCGCTGGGCATGTTTGTCCTGCGACAAGGCGCATACACTCAGCGCCGCAAGGATGTCATACTTGCGCGACGCAGCCGTGCGCCGGGCAGGGTTTGCACTCAGCATGGGGTATCCATCCGCTCTTCCGCCTCGTGCCCTCATCGGGGCTGGTCCGGTTCTACCCTCGGGTTGCCCCAACGCTTTTCCGAACTCTCCCTTGATTTGCGTCCAACCGTCCGATTCTGTCAAGTCCGCTCTTCCCGGACCTCTTCTTCGACCCCCAAAAATAAAAAGAATCCGGTGAATTACGGTGATGGGGGACATCCTGATTGTCCCCCTATCCGGCCTGCGGTGTCCCCCCAAGAGCGGTAGGCCTCCAATCCTGTCCCCCTAAATCTGGTCTCGGTCCCGGACGTTTGCCCGGGAAGGGTCCGAATCGCCGAACCCCGTGGAGACAAGGCTTTTCTTACCCGTGGGTAAGGTTTTGGGAAACGTGCAAAGACACAGTATTAGCTTTTGCCAAAAACGCAAATTCGGCGTAAATACGGATCGAACGGTAAAGAACGTCCTTCAAGAGACGAAAGAGAGGCGGATATGATCACCCATCAGGACCTTGCGGCCATGCAGGCGCAGTCCCTCAAGCTGCAAGGCTGGATCCGGCAGCAGACCTTTTCCCCCGACATGGAGAAGCGCCTGCGGCGGTTTTCCAGCTGGGAGGTGGCAGAGCTGATCTTCGGCATCAACCAGAGCACCTTTCGCGGCAAGCTCGCCGCCGATCCCTCCCTGCCCGGCGGGCAGGTGGAGCCGGACGGGCGGCAGCGCTGGTTCAGCCTCGACGAGATCAACGAGTTGCGTCGCCGTCTGAAGGTCAACCGCAAGAGCTTCATGCCCCCCCGCCCCGCCGGCAAACGGGCGCTGCGCGCGGCCATCGCCAACTTCAAGGGCGGTGCGGGCAAGTCCACCGTGGCCCTGCACTTCGCCCATGCCGCAGCATTGGACGGCTACCGTGTCCTTGTCGTGGACTTCGACCCGCAGGCGACCCTCAGCCATTCCATGGGCCTGACGGACGTCAGCGAGGATCACACAGTCTGGGGCATCATGGCGCGCGATCTGATCCGCGAGACCACCCGCATGAACAATGCCCCGCGCGGCGCCGCTTCCGGTGCGTCGATCCCGGAGCGGTCCCTGCCCGCCTCCATCACCGATCTTGGCCTCGGCGAGTTGCGCGTTGCCGATTTCATCAAGCGCTCCAGCTGGTCCACCATCGACGTCATCCCCTCCTGCGCCAATGCCGCCTTCGTCGAGTTCGCCTCGGCGCAGTACCGGCACCTGAACCCGGACTGGAGCTTCTTCGCCGCGGTCTCGCGCTATCTCGACCAGATCCCGGATGATGCCTATGACCTCATCCTATTCGACTGCCCGCCGGCCATCGGCTACCAGTCGATGAACGCGGTCTTCGCCGCCGACATGCTCTATATCCCCTCCGGCCCGGGCTACTGGGAGTATGACAGCACGACGAGCTTCATCGGCCAGCTCGCCGAGGCGCTCGAAGACCTCTCCTACGGCTTCGACGGAACCTTACCCACGGGTAAGATCGGCCTGCCCAAGGTTTTCCACGAAGTGCGCTTCCTGATCACCCGATACGAGCCGGCGAACGACCTGCACCGTGCGATGCAGGAAGCTTTCAGAAAGGTTTTCGGCGATCATGTGACGCAGAACCCGATCGAGATGACCCGCGCCGTGGAGCAGTCCGGACGCTTCCTCAACTCGGTCTACGAAATGGACTACCGCGAGATGACCCGCGAGACCTGGCGCCGGGCGCGCCAGACTTTCGACGAGGCCTATTTGGAGTTCCGGGGGGCGATGCTGTCCTCCTGGGAAAAGCTGGAGGATGAGGCATGAGCCGCAAGCGCCGGATGTTCGAGATCGACATGCCCGAGGACACGGGCGGAAGACTTGAGCCGCGGATCTCCGATCCCACGCAGCGGCGCGGCCCGATGGCCTCGGCCATTGCCGAGAACGCCGAAGCCCTGCGTGAGCGACGGGCAGCGGAGGAAAGTATCCGCGAGGAGAACGACCGCCTCGCCCATGAATATGTCGACCTGAAGCGGCAGGGTTTCGTTGTCGAACGCCTGCCGCTCCATTCCATCGACACCCGGCTTCTCGTCCGGGACCGCAGCCCGATTGCGCAGGACGACGAGGAGATGGAGGAGCTGAAAGCCTCGATCCGCGATGTTGGCCTCTCCAACCCGATCCGGGTCATCGCCCTGCCCCACGGCCGCTACGAACTGGTTCAGGGCATGCGCCGGCTGACCGCCTATGCGCTGCTGCTGACTGAAACGGAGGACGAGCGCTTCAACCGAATCCCGGCCATCGTCGGTGCGCAGGATGACTCGCTGGAAGACACCTATCGCCGCATGGTGGACGAGAACCTCGTGCGCAAGGACATCAGCTTTGCCGAGATGGCCAGCCTCGCCCGGATGTACGCCTCCGAGCCGGAGAACGGCTGTCCCGACGTCGACACCGCCGTGAAGGTGCTCTTCAAGTCCGCCACCTACACCAAGCGCAGCTACATCCGGGCCTTCGCCACGCTGCTGATGAAACTCGACAAGGTGCTGGCGCATCCCCTTGCCATTCCCCGCAATCTCGGGGTCGAGGTGAAGCGCAAGCTGGACGAGGCACCGGAGACCATCGGCAAGCTCACCACCGCGTTGCAGATGAAACCGCGCCGGACGGAGGCGGAGGAACTCGCCATCCTGCGCGCCTTTATCGGGGAGGAGACCTTACCCACGGGTAAGGTTTCCGAGGCGGGCAAGCGCCCCTCGCGCAAGCCGAAGTCCACGTTCGAGGTCTCCCACCGCGGCACGCTGACCAAATGCACCGCCTCTTCCGGACGGCTGGAGCTGCGCTGTGACATGGACTTCTCAACCGTCGACCGGCGGGATCTGGAAGCCGCCGTGCAGGCGCTGCTCGACAGCCTGGCCGAAGACGCGGAGTGACCGCGCGGCATCGGTCAATTTGACACAACTGACTTGCATCTTTGACGGACTATCCTTGGCGGGACCGCATTTCTGAGGCTCCGCCATGACAGACCCGCTCCAGCCTGACGCCCCCAGCGCCCGCGCGTTGCGTCAGGCGGCGGGTCTCTTCATTGGCGCGGACCTGATGTGGCCGGTGCAGGCGTTTGCCGCCGCCTCCGCGCTGGCAGGATGGCTGGACGGACAGGCCGGCCTCGGCTGGATCGCGCTCTTCGGTCTCGCGGGACTCTTCCGCGCCACGCTCCGCAGCATGGGTTCGGGACTGGCCTTTGCCGTCGGGCAAGTCGTGGTTTCCGGGGTGCGCCGGACGGTCCTGCAGCGGCAGGCCCGTCACCTGAACGGCCCGCTGTCGTCGGCTGAAATCGCGGCGTTGGTGGCGGACAAGGTCCCGCTGCTCGGCCCCTATCTAAGCCGATACCGCATCGCCCTGACGCGGGTGCGGGTGGTGCCCCTGGTGTTCCTCGCGCTGGCGGTCTCGCAAAGCTGGGCAGCGGGCGTGGTGCTGATGGTCGCCGGGCCGCTGATCCCGGTCTTCATGGTGCTGGTCGGCCTGGCCGCGAAGGAGGCAAGCGAGCGGCACATGGTGGAGATCGGCGCGGTGAACCGTGTGCTGGTCGACCGCATCGCCGCCTTGCCGGATATTCTCCTGCTCGACGGGTACGCCCGGGCCCGCGCACAGTTCGAGACGCGCATCGAGGCGCTGCGGGTGCGGACCATGGCGGTGCTCCGGGTGGCGTTCCTGTCCTCCACGGTGCTGGAACTCTTCGCCGCTTTGGGCGTGGCCATGATCGCCGTTTACGTCGGGTTTTCGCTGCTGGGCGTGTTGAGTTTCGGCACATGGGGGGCGCCGCTGAGTGTCACGCAGGGGGTTTTCCTGCTGCTCCTCGCGCCCGAGTTCTTCCAGCCGCTGCGCGACCTCGCCGCCAGCTGGCATGACAAGGCGGCGGCGGAGGCGGTGGCGGGGGAATTGCGGGCGCTGGAGGCGTCACCCGGCGCGGCGGTGCTGGGGCAGGGTGCACGCGAGACCTTACCCACGGGTAAGGTTTTGCGGTTGGAAAACGCCGTGGCACAGGGCGTGTCGTTGCCGGATATGGAGATCGGCGCGGGCCAGAGCATTGCCCTGACCGGGCCAAGCGGATCGGGCAAGTCGACGACGCTATCGGCGATTGCGGGGTTGCTCCGGCTGGAGGCGGGGCAGATCACGCTCGACGGTTTGCCGCTCGATGATACCAACGCAGACGGATGGCGAGCGCGGCTGGCGCTGGTTTCGCAGAACCCGCATTTCGCGGATATGGCTCTGCGCGACTGGCTCGATCCGGACGGGCTCGGCGGCGCACAGGCAGCGCTGCGCGAAGCGGGGGCAGAGCGCATCGTGGCGGACCTGCCGAAGGGGCTCGATACGCGATTGGGTGAGAGCGGCGCCGGAGTCTCCGGCGGCGAGGCGCGGCGGCTGATGCTGGCGCGGGCGCTGCTCCGTCAGGCGGATGTGATCCTCGCGGACGAGCCGACAGCGGACCTGGACGAAGGCACCGCACGGCAGGTCATTCAGGCTCTGATCCGTGCGAAAACGCATGGCGCCGTGGTGATCGTCGCGACACATGACCCTGTTCTGGCAGCGGCCATGGACCGGCAGATCCCCTTGGGAGGCGGCGCATGAGCCGGCTTCTGTCTCTCGCACGGCTGCTTTGGAGCGCCGACCCATGGGCCATGATGCGCGGCACGCTGGCCGGGCTGGCGGTGATGCTCATGGGCGCGGCGCTGCTCGGGCTGTCGGGCTGGTTCATCCTGGCCACCGGCATGGCCGGGATTGCGGGGATCGGCATCGCCTTCGACGTGTTCCGGCCAAGTGCCGGGGTCCGCTTTCTTGCCCTCGGCAGGGCCGGGGCACGCTATGCGGAGCGGCTGTTGACCCATGATGCCACGCTGAAGGCTCTTATGCGGCTGCGGCTGGTCCTGCTGGATCGGCTTTCCAGACTGCCGATTCAGTCTCTAACTCGCCTCAGAAGCGGCCCGGCGCTGACTCGTTTGACGGCCGATGTGGAAGCGCTGGATGGTCTGTTGCTGCGGCTGGTGTTGCCGGTTCTATCCGGGGCGCTGACGCTCGGGCTGGTCGTGCTGGCGCTGGTCTGGCTGACGTCCACGGCAATCGCCCTCTCGGTGCTCTTCGGCTGCGGTCTGGCCATGGCGCTGGTCCTGTGGCGGACGGCCTGCGCGACGCTTGCGCCGACAAGGGCGCGGGAGGGCGCGATTCAGTCTCTACGCCACCGCATTATCGGTCTTTTCCGGGGTCAGAGGGATGCGCTGGTGGCCGGTCAGGTGCCCGGCGCTCTGGCGGCGATCCTCGCTGATGATGCCGCGGCGCAAAGGGAGGAGGCGCGACTTGACCGCATCGACAGGCGGGCCGGAGTGGTTGCCGGGGCGGTGGTTACGCTGACCGCTTCTGCCGTGCTGTTCCTGGCCGGGCAGGGGGTCCTGCAAGGCAGCCTGTCACCCGCAACCGGGGCCATCGGGTTCCTCGTTGTGCTGGCTCTCGCGGATGTCGTGCTGCCCCTTGTGCGGGGCGTGGCGGAGCTGGGGCGTATCCTCGTCTCGGCGGAGCGGGTTGGCATCGGGGAGGGAGAAACCCCCGGTCAGGCTCTCGGCGCGATGGAATCCTTACCCGTGGGTAAGGTTCTGTCGCTGGAAGCCGTGACCGTCGCGGCACCGGGACGGTCGAAAGCGTTGTTTGCGGCGGTGTCGTTCGAGGTTGCGCGCGGCGAAACCCTGGCACTCGCCGCGCCGAGTGGTGGCGGCAAGAGCAGCCTGCTGTCGGCCATTGCCGGGATCGCCGAGCCGCTGACGGGGCGCGTATCTGTCGCGGGGCAGAATGTCCGTTTTCAGGCGAAACAGAGACTGTTTTCTCATCTGACGCTGGTGCCCCAGCGCGCGCAGTTGATCGGAGGAAGCGTGCGCGAGAACCTCGCGCTGGCCTGTGACGATCTGGACGATGCGCGGGCCTGGGACGCGCTGCGGGCGGTGGATCTGGCGGAGCGGATCGAGGCCGGTGGAGGGCTGTGGATGAGGCTCGGCGAAGGTGGGGCAGGGCTTTCGGGCGGGGAGGCCCGGCGTCTGGTGCTGGCCCGCGCCCTGCTCAGGCAGCCAGAGGTGCTGCTGCTCGACGAGCCGACCGTCGGCCTCGACGAAGCGCAGGCCGAAGCGGTGCTGCGCGGCATCCGGGCGGCGTTGCCCGAGGCGGCCATCGTAATGGCCTCGCATCGACCTGCGGAGCTGTCCTTTGCCGACCGGGTCCTGCGCCTTGAATAACATATATGAGAGATTGAATATTTATTGATCCAGATCAAGACACCGGGAGCGGGGAGGCCGTAAAGACGACACAAAGCTAAATCTGTGACATAGGTTTGAGAATACCCGAAAGATCACCCTGCGCCGGGACCTGTCCCGCCAGTCGTAACCGCAAAGGAGACGCACACCATGGAACTGGATGTCGTCGAGCTGTCCCGTCTGCAATTCGCGATGACGGCCATGTATCACTTTCTGTTCGTGCCGTTGACGTTGGGTCTGTCGATCCTCGTGGCGATCATGGAGACGGTCTATGTCATGACCGGCCGTCCGATCTGGCGGCAGATGACGAAGTTCTGGGGGATGCTCTTCGGGATCAACTTCGTCCTCGGCGTTGCCACCGGGATCACCATGGAATTCCAGTTCGGCATGAACTGGTCGTACTATTCGCATTACGTCGGTGACGTCTTCGGGGCGCCGCTGGCCATCGAGGGGTTGATGGCGTTCTTCCTCGAGGCGACCTTCGTGGGGCTGTTCTTCTTCGGCTGGGACAAGCTGAGCAAGGTGCAGCACATGGTGGTGGCCTGGCTGGTGGCCATCGGGTCCAACTTCTCGGCGCTGTGGATCCTGATCGCGAATGGCTGGATGGCGAATCCGGTGGGGGCGGAGTTCAACCCGGACACCATGCGCATGGAGATGACCGACTTCTTCGCGGTGATCTTCAACGAGGTGGCGCAGGCGAAGTTCGTGCACACGGTGTCGGCGGGCTATGTCACCGCCTCGGTCTTCGTACTGGGGGTTTCGGCGCTCTACCTGATCCAGCGACGGCATGAGGACCTTGCAAAGCGGTCGATCGCCGTGGCGGCGTCCTTCGGCCTCGCCTCGGCTCTGTCGGTGGTCGTGCTGGGGGACGAGTCGGGCTATTCGGCGAGCCACACGCAGAAGATGAAACTGGCCTCCATCGAAGCCATGTGGGAGACGCACCCGGCCCCCGCGCCCTTCACCCTGATCGGTTTCCCGGACAAGGAAGCCCGCGAGACGCATTACGCCGTGGAAATCCCCTGGGTGATGGGGCTGATCGGCACGCGGTCCCTGACACAGGTGATCCCCGGCATCAACGAACTGGTGGCCGAAGCCGAAGGGCGTGTGCGGCGCGGGCTGGTGGCGTACGAGGCGCTGATGGAGATCCGCGAACAGCGGGACGAGGCCAGCTCGGAGGCGCGGTTCCGGTTCGAGCAGAACTCGGAAGATCTCGGGTTTGCCCTGCTGCTGAAGCGATATGTTGACGATCCGCTGGAGGCCACGGAAGAGCAGATCCGCATGGCGGCCAACGACACCATTCCCGGCGTTGCTCCGCTGTTCTGGGCGTTCCGGGTGATGGTGGGGCTCGGGTTCCTGTTCATCGCGGTGATGCTGTATTTCTTTTGGCGGACCAGCTTCAAGGGCATGACCTATCCACGCTGGTCGCTTTATGCCGCCGTGGCGATCATCCCGGCGCCGTGGATCGCGGCGGAGCTGGGCTGGTTCGTGGCGGAATACGGCCGCCAGCCCTGGACGGTGGACGGGATGTTGCCGACGGCGCTGTCGGCCAGCCACCTGAGCGTGATGGACCTGCTCATCACGCTGGCGGGTTTCCTGTTGTTCTACTCGGTGCTCTTCGTGATCGAGGTCAGCCTGATGGTGAAATACATCCGCAAGGGCCCGTTCCAGGATGTGGACGCGACCGATCAATGGCGGGCGCGCCATGAGCACCGTCTGCGGACCACGGACGGGCAGGGGCCCTTTGCAGAGCCTGCGGAGTAAGAGACATGATCCTGAACGAACTGATTGATTTCGACGTCTTGCGGGTGATCTGGTGGGCGCTGCTGGGCGTGCTGCTGATCGGCTTTGCATTGACGGACGGGTTCGACATGGGGGTCGGTGCATTGCTGCCCTTCGTGGCGAAGACTGATCTGGAGCGGCGGCAGGTCATCAACACCGTCGGCCCGGTCTGGGAGGGCAACCAGGTGTGGTTCATCCTCGGCGGCGGCGCGATCTTTGCTGCCTGGCCGCCGCTCTACGCGGTGAGTTTCTCGGGGTTCTACCTCGCCATGTTCCTGATCCTCGCGGCGCTGATCGTGCGGCCTGTGGCGTTCAAGTACCGCTCCAAGCGGGAGGGCGCGGCCTGGCGTGCGCGTTGGGACTGGGCCCTGTTCGCGGGCGGCGCGGTGCCGGCGACGCTGTTTGGCGTGGCGGTGGGCAACGTGCTTCTGGGTGTGCCCTTCCACCTGACGCAGGACCTGATGCCGATGTACGACGGCTCGGCCCTGGGCAAGCTCTGTGGCTTGCTGCGGCCCTTCGCGCTGCTGGCCGGGGTGGTGTCGATGGCGATGTTGTTGATGCACGGCGCGGCGTGGTTGTCCCTGAAGGCGGACGGACCCGTCGTCGCGCGTGCCCGGCGCATTGGTACCATCGCGGGCCTGGTGGCCGCAGGGGCCTATGCGCTGGCCGGGTTGTGGCTGGCGGTTGGCGTTGACGGCTTCGCCTTTGCCGGGGAGGTGGCGAAGGACGGCCCGTCCAACCCGCTGTTCAATCCGGTGGAGCGGGGCGGTTCGTGGCTGACCGCCTATGCGGAGCGCCCGTGGATCATCGTGGCGCCGGTCATGGGGTTTGCCGGGATCGCGCTGGCGGTGATGGGCCTCCGGGCCGGACGGGAGGTCACGACGCTGCTGTTCTCGAAAATGGCCATCGTCGGGATCATCTCCAGCGTCGGGCTGACCATGTTCCCCTTCATCCTGCCCTCGACGGTGGACCCGGATTCCTCGCTGACGGTCTGGGACGCGTCAAGCTCGCACCTGACGCTGTTCATCATGCTGGTCTGCGCGGCGATCTTCCTGCCGATCATCCTGATGTACACCGCCTGGGTCTACAAGGTGCTCTGGGGCAAGGTCACGCAGGACGATGTGCGCGAGAGCGGCGAGACGCCGTATTGAGAAAGGACTGAGATCATGTGGTATTTTGCCTGGATGCTGGGATTGCCCCTGGCCGCGGCCTTCGCGGTCCTGAACGCCATGTGGCTGGAGCTGCGCGAGGATGCGCGGCTGGCCGAGGAAGGCGAGGCGATGGAGCGGAAGAAGCGTGGGTAAGGGTCAACCCGCCTGCCGCCCGCCGACCCGCCCGGTCCAGTTCGCGCCGCCATAGGCGATGATGTGCACGAAGACTTCCCGGGTGTCGTCATCGACGGTAAAGGCGATCACGCCGCGCCGGGCGGCCGGAATGGCCCGCAGGCCCGGCAGGATGTCGTTGCGCAGCGAGCCACGGTGCGGCGTTTGGGACAGGCTGCGGGCGGCGTTGCGGAGTTGCGTGAGGATACGGGCCGTGGTCTCCGGTCCGGCATGGGGCATCATGCTTTGCGCGATGCCGCGCAGATCACGGGACACCGCCGGGTGAAACCTTACGGTATAGATCATTCCGGTCGAGGCAGGCCGAGGTCCGCAAAGGCCGCGCCGAAGGTTTCATCCTCGCTGAGGTAACTGCCCCGGGGGTCGGCGGCGCGGGTCCGGATTTCGTCGGCGAGGGCGGAGAGCATGACCTGCCGGGTTTCCTCGTCCTGCATCATCTGTTCGATGGCTGCGGCGACGCTGGCGCTGGTGGTGGCGTAGACGCCCTTTTCCACCTGTTCGGTCAGGAACCTGTGGTGCCGGTCGGTGAAACTGAGGGTGGTCTTGACGGTCATGAGTCTGCGCTCCCGGTATGACTTGGTCATATACCGCTTCGGGGTGTGGTTTTCAAGGACAGGCTTGGCTTCGTCCTGTTTGACGGTATAGCGTCCGGTATCATGGAAAATGCCGATGCCGTTCTCTCCCGCCTTCCCGCCCGCCTGAAGGCCGCCCGTCAGGCGCAGGGCTTGTCTCTAGACGCCGTGGCCAAGCTGTCGGGGGTGTCCCGCAGCATGGTCAGCCAGATCGAGCGCGGGGAAAGCTCGCCTACGGTGGCGACCCTCTGGAACCTGACCCGCGCCTTGCAGGTGGATTTCGCGGGATTGCTGGAGGATGCGCCGAAGGGGCCGCAGATCGAGGTGCTGCGGGCCGAGGCGGTGCCAATGATCGAGAACCGGGGCAGCGGGTGCAAGATCCGCATCCTGTCGCCGCCCGAGGATGCCGGGGTGCACGAGGTCTACGAGTTGCGCTTTGCCGAGGGCGGGGTGCTGGACAGCGACCCGCACGCGCGGGGCACACAGGAGCATCTGACGGTGTTCGAAGGGGCCGTGACGGTGGTCAGTGGCGGCGCCTCTGAGCGGATCGGGACCGGTGAGACGGCCCGTTATCCGGCGGACGTGGCGCATTGCATCCGCGCCGAGAGCGCGGCGCGGGCGTTTCTGGTGGTGAAGGCGGGGTAGGGGGCAGGCCTGCCGCCCCCGGCGGAGTCACTCAGACCATTTCACAGGTTTCGATGCATATTCGCCGGCACCCCAAGCCGGGGAAACAGACGTAGAAGCATTCGCTGGTCTTCATGCAGGGGTCCGGAGGCGACAGCACGATGTCGCCCGGACGCGGCGCTCCGGGGGATTTTTCGATGAAGGATGGTGCACGGGCGGCCATGGTCGAGAGTGGCGTGCCGGACAGGAACGCGGCGTTGGATGCCGGGTCATGGCCTGCGCCGCCACAGCCGCAGCCGCAGCCGCAGCCGCAGTCGGCATCGGTCGTCAACATCGACTGGCAGTGTTTGCACTTGGTCGCGCCGGGCTTGATGTCTTCGCGGCAAAACGGGCAGGTTCCGCCGTGGTCCGGGGACGCGGCGGTAATCCGGGACCTGCAATGTTTGCAAACGACCGCCCCTTCGCGGATTTCTTCGCGGCAGAAGGGGCATTCACAATGGGTTTTGCTGGTGTCAGCCATGATTTGAAATCTCCAGAATGAATAAAAGTGACGTAAGGGTAACATGTGGGTGCGCTTGAAACAACTTTTGCGAGTATTGCGTTTTTCCTGTAAAAGGGAATTTGCTCCTATATGACGGATTCCTGTATTGCGGAAAGTTATCCGTAATGGTAGAATGCAGAAGACACAAAGGAGACTTGCCCCATGTCCAGCGCATTCCTCACCCACCTGACCGACACGCTTGCGCAGATCGACGCCGAGGGTCTGATGAAGCGCGAGCGGATGATCACCTCGCCGCAAGGGACGTCGATCCATGTCGGGGACCGGGATGTCATCAACCTGTGCGCCAACAACTACCTTGGTCTCGCCGATCATCCTGCGCTGATCCGGGCGGCCGGCGATGCGATGCAGGACAAGGGATACGGCATGGCCTCCGTGCGGTTCATCTGCGGCACGCAGGACTTGCACCGGCAGTTGGAACAGGCTCTGGCGGCGTTTCTGCGGAAGGACGACGCGATCCTCTTTGCCGCCTGTTTCGACGCCAACGGCGGGCTGTTCGAGCCGCTGCTCGGGCCGGAGGATGCGATTGTCTCGGACAGTCTCAACCACGCCTCGATCATCGACGGCATCCGGCTGTGCAAGGCGCAGCGCTACCGGTACGCCAACAACGACATGGGTGATCTGGAGGCGAAGCTGAAAGAGGCGCGGGACGCCGGGGCGCGGCACATCATGGTGGCCACCGATGGGGTGTTTTCCATGGACGGATACCTCGCCAACCTGCCGGAGATCACCCGGCTGGCGCAGGCCTTTGACGCGGTGGTGATGGTGGACGACTGCCACGCGACCGGCTTCATGGGGCCGCGCGGGGCAGGGACGCCCGATCATTTCGGTGTCGATGTGGATATTCTGACCGGCACCCTGGGCAAGGCTCTGGGCGGCGCCCTGGGCGGCTATATCGCGGGTCCGCAGCCGGTGATCGACCTGTTGCGGCAGCGGGCGCGGCCCTACTTGTTTTCCAATGCCTTGCCGCCGTCGATTGTCGCGGCTGGTCTGGAGGCCCTGCGGTTGGTCGAAGACGGGCAGGGGCTGCGGGCGCAGCTGTTCGAGAATGCGGCGTACTGGCGGAAAGGGCTGACGGACCTTGGCTTTGACCTGCTGCCGGGGGAGCATCCGATCATCCCGGTGATGCTCGGAGAGGCGCCCCTG
The DNA here is from genome assembly GCF_049803835.1 of Tropicibacter sp. S64. Taxonomy (NCBI): domain Bacteria; kingdom Pseudomonadati; phylum Pseudomonadota; class Alphaproteobacteria; order Rhodobacterales; family Roseobacteraceae; genus Tropicibacter; species Tropicibacter sp. S64. The sequence continues at coordinate 49,131 of NZ_JBNAGK010000016.1, forward strand.
GCCCAGAAGATGGCGGCGGGGCTGTTCGAAGAAGGTGTGTACGTCTCCGGTTTCTTTTACCCGGTGGTGCCGCATGGCAAGGCGCGGATCAGGACGCAGATGAACGCAGCGTTGACGACAGAGCAGCTGGACCGGGCCTTGGCCGCTTTCGGCAAGGTCGGGCGAGACCTGGGGGTGATCCAATGACTTTGCCGAACACCATGAGGGCCTTGGAGAAGTCGAAGCCGGAGGAAGGGCTGTGGTCCGTGCAGGCCCCGGTGCCGGAGATCGGCCCGGACGATGTGCTGATCCGCATCAACGCCACGGGCATTTGCGGGACCGATATTCACATCTGGAACTGGGACGACTGGGCGCAGGCCACGGTGCCCGTGCCGATGATCACCGGGCATGAGTTTGCCGGGGAGATCGTGGAATTGGGCCGCGACGTGAAGGGGCTGGAAATCGGCCAGCGCTGCAGCGGCGAGGGCCATGTTGTGGGAACGGAAAGCCGCCAGAGCCGGTCCGGAAAATTCCACCTCGATCCCGGTACGCGAGGGATTGGTGTCAACGTGCAGGGCGCCTTTGCCGAGTACCTGCGCCTGCCCGCGTTCAACGTGGTGCCTTTGCCCGATGACATTCCCGACGAGATCGGCGCGATTCTGGATCCGCTCGGCAATGCGGTGCACACGGCCCTGAGCTTCGATCTGCTGGGGGAGGATGTGCTCATCACCGGCGCGGGTCCGATCGGCATCATGGCGGCGGCGGTGGCGCGGCACGCGGGCGCGCGGCATGTCGTCATCACGGATATCAACGCGGACCGGCTGAAACTTGCGGCGCATGTGGTCAGGAACATCCGCACGGTCGATGTGAGCCGCGAGGACCTGCACGACGTGATCCACGAGCTGAAGATGAAGCAGGGGTTCGACGTCGGGCTGGAAATGTCCGGCTCGCAGCAGGCGCTGGACCAGATGGTGGAGACACTGACCATGGGCGGCAAGATCGCGCTGCTTGGCATTCCGCCCGGAAAATCGCCTGTGGACTGGTCGCGCATCGTGTTCAAGGCGATCACCATCAAGGGCGTCTATGGCCGCGAGATGTTCGAGACCTGGTACAAGATGATCGCCATGTTGCAGAACGGGCTGGACGTGAGCCGGGTGATCACCCACCGCTTCGACGTCCAGGATTTCGCCGAAGGCTTCCGGGCGATGAAATCGGGGCAGTCCGGCAAGGTGGTCCTCACCTGGCGATAGGGCAGGGGGGTCGCGCGTCCCGTGCCTGGTCCGTCCCGAACCGGTTGAACCTGCCTGCGAAACGCGGGAACGTGCAACGGATACCGCGGGCGCCGGGGGCGCCGACCGGGTTGAGCGAAAGGGACAGACCATGGCCGTGCTGCCGATCATCGAAGAAAGCACACCCGAACTCGAGGCGATCTTCCGCGACCTGCATGCGCATCCGGAGATCGGCTTTACCGAGGTGCGCACCGCGGGCATCGTCGCCGAAACCCTGCGCCGCTACGGCGTGGACGAGGTGCACACCGGGATCGGCAAGACCGGCGTTGTCGGCCTGATCAGGGGCACGGGCGGCGGCAACCGGCGCATCGGGCTGCGCGCCGACATGGATGCCCTGCCGATCCACGAAGAGACCGGACTCGCCTATGCCTCGCAAACTCCCGGTGTGATGCATGCCTGTGGCCATGACAGCCATACGACCATGCTGCTCGGCGCGGCGAAGCACCTTGCGCAGACCCGGGATTTCGACGGCACCGTGGTGCTGATCTTCCAGCCCGCGGAGGAGGGGCTGGGCGGGGCGCGGGGGATGCTGGCGGACGGGCTTCTGCGGGACTTCCCTTGCGACGAGCTCTACGGGATGCACAACGCGCCGAACGGCGAACTCGGCAAGGTCGGCATCTGCAAGGGCACGGCGATGGCCGGGGCGTCGTTCTTCGACATCCGCTTCCGGGGCAAGGGCAGCCACGCCGCCATGCCGCATCAGTCGCGTGACCCGCTGATGATCGGCGCGGCGCTGGTCGGGCAGATCCAGACCATCGTGTCGCGCAACGTCGCGCCGCTGGAGACCTGCGTGGTATCGGTGACGCAATTCCACGCAGGCTCGGCCTACAACATCGTGCCGGATACGGCGGAACTCTGCGGGACCATCCGCTACTTCGAGGATTCGGTCTGCAGCCTCGCGGAGACCCGGATGCGCGCGCTCTGCGACGGTTTCGCCACGGCCCACGAGGTGGAGGTCGAACTGGACCTGCGCAACGTCTTCTCCCCGCTGGTCAACGACGAGGCCCTGTCGGACGCCTACATGGCGGCGGCGGCGGATATCGTCGGGGCGGAGAACATCTCGGACACGATCCGGCCGGCGACCGGCTCGGAGGATTTCGCGGACATGCTGCGGGAGGTACCGGGGGCGTACTGCCGGGTCAGCCATACCGGGCCGAAGGGGCTGCACAACCCGGGGTTCGTGCTCGATCCGGCGGTCTTGCCCATCGGGGCGTCGATCCTTGCGCGGATCGCGGAGCGGCGCATGCCACGGTTCGGCGCGGCGATGGCTCAGGGCTGATCGGCGGTCCGGCGCTCGCGTCCGTACCAGGCGGCGGCGCTGCGCAGCCAGTGGCGGGCCTCGGTTTCCGTGGTCAACGCCTGCCCGGCGAGAAGGCCGGTGAGACGCGCGGCGGCGAGGCTGGCCCCGGCGATGCCGTGCGTTGGGTCCGGGTGCGGACAGGCACCGTAGTCGGCGGTCGGCAGGTCCAGCACGGACCATTGCCCCGGTCCACAGCGCGCGTCACCCTGCACCGAGAGGACGGCGGGCAGGGCGGCAGGCCAGACCGGATCGCCCCGCGCCGGGGCGGAGGCGACGATGATGCGGCCCTGCAACGCGGCGATGGCGGCGGCGACGTCCGGATCGTTGCGGCCGAGGCCGAGGGAGCAATGCGTGATTTCCGCGCCGATGTCCGCAGCGATGCGTAGCGCGGTCACAAGATCGCTGACCCGTGCGGACAATCCGCCCTTGAACACCGGAATCGAGAGGATTTCCGCATCGGGGGCGGCGCTGTGGATCGCGGCGGCGAGGGCAGAGGCGTGGTGGCCTGCCGAGCTGTCCACAACGGCGGTGTTTTCGGGGTCCAGCAGGGTGGTGCAGCCGAATTGGCCGGGCGGCAATGGGCCGTCGATCAGGGCGATCCGTGTCATGGTGCCCAGTCCGCAAGGGTGGCCACGCGGTCGAAGGGGCCGTAGGCGGCCTCGTTGCCGTGTGTGACGAAAAGGCGGGTCTTGTCGCTGTGCCGGGCGTCGATGTCTGCGACGATGCGGGTGACGGTGGCCGGGTCGACCTCGGACAGGGCCTCGTCGACGATCAGCACGCGAAAGGGCCGCAGGAGGGCGCGGGCGAGGCAGAGCCGTTGACGCTCGCCCCCGGAGAGGGTGAGGCCATCCTCGCCGATCTTCGTGTCGAGGCCCTGTGCGGCGAAGCGGTCCGAGAGGCCAGTGAGGGCGAGCATGGCGTGCATGTCGGCCTCGGGGATGTCCGGCGTGGAGAGCGAGAGGTTTTCCGCGACCGTGCCGGACAGGACAAAGGGGCGCTGCGGGACGTAAGCGACGGCGCCGCGCAGCGTGTCGCGCGAGAGGTCGCGCAGGTCGACGCCGTCGAGCAGGATGCGCCCGGCGGCGGGGTCGGCGTGGCGTTGCAGGAGGGCGAGGAGCGTGGACTTGCCGGAGCCGCTGGGGCCGGTGAGGCGCAGCTTGGTTCCGCCGGGGATGTCGAGCGAGACGGCGCGGGCGAGGGGGCGGTTTGCGTGGGTCAGGTCGATGCCTTCGAGGCGCAGATGGCCGGGGCCATCGGGCAGGGGGACTGAGTGCGCCGGCCAGGTCAGCGGGTCGGCCTCCGTCATGACCTCCGACAGCCGATCGAGCGCGGCGCGGGTGCGGGCCTGCGCGTGCCAGAGGCCAAGGAGCGACTGCATCGGGCCGACGAGGAAGCCGAGATATGCGGTGAAGGCGATGAGCGAGCCGAGCGGCCATGTTCCGTTGATGACCATCAGCCCGCCAACGAGGAAAATGGCGGAGCGGACGAGGGCGGTGAGGCCGGATGGGATGAACCGGGTGACTTCACCCCAGACCTGCGCCCGCAGGAGGGCAGCGTTGAGGCTCTTCTGGCGACGGGACAGCGCCCGGCGCACGGGCATCTCGGCGCGGGCGGCCTGAATCGGGCCAAGGCCTGCGATCATCTCGGCAATCTGCCCGGCAAATTCCCCCCGCTCGGCGCGGGTTTCGCGGGCGAGCCGTTCGGTGCGGGGCCGGGCCCATGCAAAGAAAGCGAGTTCGAAAGGGGCAAGGGCGACGGCCAGCAGCGCCAGTTGCCAGTTGAGGACAAAAAGCATGACCGCGCCGCCGACGAGACGCAGCACGCCGGAGGCGCCGGTCAAGAGGGCGTTGAAGGCGAATTGCTGCACCTCGCCCGCGTCGCCGTCGATCCGGGCGAGGACCTCCCCGGTGCGCCGCTCTGCCCGCCATGCGGGGGAGCGGCTCAGGACCGCTTCGGTCAGCACGGCACGCAAGTCTGCGAGCATGTCGACGGAGGCCCGCATGTGCAGGATCGCATTGAGCGAGCCGAGGGCGAGGCTGGCGAAACCGACGACCAGCAAGGCAAGGGACCATGTGATCAGCGCCCGGGGATCGGCGGCCATCAGGCCCTGATCAATCACCAGTTTCGTCAGGTACGGCGGGATCAGCGCGGCGAGCGCCGCAACGAGGCCAAGTGCCAGCAGCAGGCCCAGAACCCGGATTCGCGGGCGCAGGATCGGCAGGAGCCAATCCACCGAGCGCGCATCAAAGAGCCACGCCCCGGCCCGAAAGCCGAGGCGTGTCCCAAGGGACGCCCCTTGCGCAGGGATGTCCGTTTCAGACGTCATTCCGCCTGCACGATCTGCATCGTCGCGGTGCCCATGTCGCCGCCCGAAGGCACCAGCATTTCGCCAATGCGCTCCAGCGTTTCCGCGTCATAGACCCCGATATCGTCGTTGGTGCCGCCGACATAGATCTCCTTGCCATCGGAGGAGATGTTGATGACGTAATAGGTGTGCGGCAGGTCCACGCGTTTGATCAGCTCCTTCGTCTCCACGTCATGTTTCGACAGCTGCGTGTAGACGCCATAGAGCAGGTTTTCGGCGTTGGGGTCGCGCACGGCGGAGAACATCAGCACCTCGAAGGAGGTGAAATCCTGCACCGCCGTCTCGCCGGTTTCCAGGTCCACCGCCGAATACCCCCAGACGAAATCCGCCATCTCGGACTGCGTCGCGTCAGTGAAGACGGCGGCGGTGTACATCAGCAGGAGCTCGTCGTTCTGGCTGCCGATGGGCCAGAAGGCGAGCACGTCCGGCGGGCTGTAGGTCGGGCGGTCCCAGCTGGCGTTGGCGATCTTGACATCGAGAGCCCCGGAGGACGGGTCGAAGCCGTAGATCTCATGGCCGCCGATATAGACCGTATTGTCCGCGCCCGTCGCCATCACCGTGGAGCGGCGCGGGGCGGGGTAGGTGCGGATCGGCTCCGCCTTGGTGCCCGCGTCGGCGGCATAGACCGCGAACTCGGGTTCCATGACCTCGTAACGATCAGCGAGGTGTCTGACCGGGTTGCGTACGGTGTAGACCTCGGAGCCATCCGCCGAGACCGCCAGCGAGGCGATGGAGCGGCGGCTGATGTCCGCCGTCGATTGCGCGGCGTAGAACACGGTTTCACAGGTCTCGATGTTGACGCCGATGACGTCCTCCCAGCGGTTGACCAGCGCATAGGCCACCTTGCCATCGGGGGACATCTGGATCACCGCCGGGCTCATCTCGACATTCAGCGGACAGTCCTTCACCAACGCCCGCTCCGCCACGTCGAAGACATAGAGGTTGCCGGGTTTGGCGATGGTCACGAGCAGGTCCTTTGCGGCGGCTGGGGTCGCGGCGGCAAGGGACAGGGCGATCAGTGCGGCGTGTCTCATGTGTTGGAGTCCTTCGGGAAGACGGAGCCAAGCGCCCGCCAGTCGTCGGCGGCGTTCGGCGCCTCGGCGTTCCAGTCGGGGTAGGTCACCATGGTGTCGGGGACCTGCGCGGGCCACCAGCAGGGATCGGAGCAGCCGTAGAGGTCGGCCTCCATCGGCTGGCAGAGCGCCGCAACGCCGCCGAAGGGATCGACCTCCCAGCCGGGGTCGAAGGTGGTGGCACAGCCTGCGGTGACGGTCTGCATGGCGCGGACCTCGTCCATCTTGTCCTCCGCCGCGGCCTGAAGCGTCCGCGCGGCTTTCTGGTTCAGCGGTTTCATTTGTGGTTCGCCTTTCTCGGGGCAATGTGATCGTGGAAATACGCGGGGTTGGTGGCGATCAGGTCGCCGTAGACTTCGATGCCGAAGTCCACCCAGTCCCGCATCAGGTCGCAGTAGTGATAGGCCGGTTTCAACGGATCGCTGAAATGGGCATAGCTTTCGTGGTAGCAGCCGCCGGAACACAGGTTCCGGATACGGCAGGTGGCGCAGCCCTTGTTCGTGCGGTCGAGCCGGGATTCGAGGAAGCCCGCGAGGCGGTCCTTCTCGATGCCTTTATCGACGTCGCCGAACTTGAGGTCGGTGCCGGTGAAGCGATGGCAGAGGTTGATCGTGCCCGAGTGATCCACCGCCAGCATGCCGATACCCGCCCCGCAGGGCAGCGCCTTGGAGCGGCCTTCCCAGAGGTCCTGCATCAGCTGATGCATGTTGGAAAAGCCGATGTTGCGGCCATTGCGGGCCTCTTCGTGGTACTTGCGGCCGAGGGACTTCATTCCCTCGAAGACCTCCAGCAGCTCCTCGCCGTTGAGGTTGAACGCCGTCATGTCGCCGGACGTCACCGGGCTGAAACCGACCTCGGCAAAGCCGATGTCGTTTTTCAGGTGGTCCCAGATTTCCTCCACCGCCGTCACCCCGGCGGTCAGCGTCACCCGTGCCCCGACAGGCCGGGATTTGTACCGTGACAGCAGCATCCGCGCCTTGGCGGCGACGGCATCATAGGACCCCTTGCCACCCACCGTCTTGCGGTTCCTGTCGTGCAGCGCCTTCGGCCCGTCCATGGAGACGGTCAGGCCGAAACGGTGTTCGTCCAGCCAATCCACGAGGGGTTCGGTCAGCAAGGTCGCATTGGTCGTCAGCGTGAAGTTCACCTCCTTGCCCAAAGCGGCAAAGCGCGGCTCGGCGTGCGCCACCACATCGCGGATCAGCGGCATGTTGGACAGGGGCTCGCCCCCGAAGAAGACGATGTTGTAGGCCTCCCGGTCGGGGCTTTCCTTCAAGAGCAGGTCGATGGATTGCACCGCCGTGTCGAAGGCCATCTTGCGGCCTGCGTTCGGGGTGTCGAGGTCCTCCTTGTAGCAGTAGGTACACGACAGGTTGCAGCCGGTGTTGACGTTCAGGATGATCGTCGAGAGCGGGAAGTTCTCGATCCTGATGTCCGGCCGCTCCGCCTTCGCGGGGCTGCCGTCGGTGATGAGATCGAGGTCGATCAGTCCCTTGATCCGCCCGGCGAGGTCCGCCGGATCGGAGGCGGGGAAGCGGTCGCGCATCTCGGCTTCGGCCACTTCGCCGCGTTCGGCGAAGAAGCTGAGCACTTCGCCGTCGAGCGCGTCCAGCTCGAACAGTGAGGTGGTCGGAATGTGGAACAGCAGATCGCGGCTGTCCACCCGGACGCGGTGCGCGTTCTGGGGTTGGAACTTGAGATAGCCCATGTCAGTCCTCCCTCAGCGGATCGGCGGGTCGATGAAGCGTTGCACGGTCACGACAAGCCGCGCCGCCGCCGTCTGCCCCGCCGCCTCGGCCACCACCTTCAGATCACCGGCGTTGTTGGTCGAGAAGGGGCGCTCCGGGTTCGGACCGGCCATGGCCGGCTCGAAGATGCCGGTGGCGTCGATCTTGCCCGCAAAGGTTGCGTCCTCCATCGCCTCGGCGATCTCGTCGCTGTTCTCGAGACGCCAGTCCGCCGCGAGAGTGCCGACGCGGATGTCATCCTCCGTGCCGGGTTGCCCGTCCTGTCCGTTCCACCAGCCGATGGCCTTGAAGTGTGCTGGGACCGCTGCCGGGCCAACGTCAGAGCCGCCGCCGACGCGGGCGATGGTGAAGTCCGGCTCAACCGTGAGCGTGTCCACCGTGCCGTAAAGCGCGGCGGTGGCGGTGTTCTCGCCTGCGGTGAAGGTGAAGAGAGCAGCCTCCCCGGCTAGGTGGACGGAGGCGCCCGCCGCGTTGGCAGTGAGCTGATCGGCGAGGCCGTTCATGCCTTCGATCTGCACGTCATCGAGGCCCGTGCCGACGATCTGCGCCATGGCGTCCTGTCCCGGAATGGCCTCCGGCACCACGCCGAGCAACATCGGATCGCTGCCCGCCTTCGCCGCCTTGAACACACCGCCGAGGCTGTCGTTGTCGCGTTCGAACTGGCGTCCCGTGAGGCTGGTGCCATCCTCGGACATCGCCAGAACCTGCCGGTAGGCCATGCCGCCGACGGTGACATTCGCCCGCCATTCGTAGCCGGTATAGAGGTTCATCTGTCCCCCGATGGGCTCGGTGGAGCCATTGGCGAGGGTCAGTTCCCCGGAAATGGCATAGGGCGCGGCATCGCCGGTGACAGTGAGCACGCCATAGGCCGGGCCACTTTCGGGCAGGTCGGTCAGGACCACCCAATCGCCGGTGACGGCGGGCTTCTCCGCCGCCTCCCATGCTGTCCATGCGTCCGTTTCCAGCGGGTAGGTCTCCGCCAGAAGCGGTACGATCTCGTCCCTGGCGATCTTGTACCATTCGCGGTCACGGCCAAGCGCCTGGTATTCGATGGTCGGGAATTGCCCGACGTGGAAGTCGATGTGCAGCGCCCATTCCTCGGGCGTGCGCCGTTGCAGGCCGACCCGCGCGGCGGTGTGGCAGCGGGCGCACATGGAAGCGAGCGGCTCCTCCACCATCTCGATATGGTTCGGGTCCTTCTCCAGCGCATAGCGCCACGGGGCGGCTTCGGACGGGGCGAGGCCCTGCGTGTCGGCGAGGTAGGAGACCAGCGCCGCCTGATCCTCGCCGGAAATCTCCAGCCCGTGCGCCACGCGCATCCGCACGATGGTCATCAGCCAGCCCTCGGGCGTCTTGCGCTGTCCGGCGATACGGGAGAGCCCCGCGTCGGTCTCGGAATGGCAGCCGCCGCAGGACGCGGCCAGAAGCGCCGGGCCGTCCTGTGCGAGCGCCGCCCCGCCGGGCAGCAGGAGCGCGGCGGCACAGGCCGCCACCTTGGAATATCTCATGTCAGAACCTCCTTGTGTTTCGGGGCGGACGCGGCTGTCATCCCGCGTTCTGCCAACCAGTCGTAGAGACGCGCCGCCTGTTCGGGCGGCATGCCGGGAAGGATATGGGCCGCGAAGGATGCGCGGTCGGGGACCGGGGTGCGGCGAAGCTGCGCCAGCACCGGGCCAAGTTCGATGCCGAAGGCAAAGGCCGCGCCCTCCGGCTCCTGCGGCGTGACGAGCACATCGGTCTCCGCCAGCCGCCCGCCCCGGACCACCACCCGGCGGTCGAGGACAGGGGAGGGGGGCGGCGGGGTCTCGTAGGGCAGATCGTCCGGCCAGGCGCTGCGCCGGGCCCAGAACGGTGTCGCGAGTCCGGCGGCGCGGTAGAAGTCGCGGCCGACGCGAGCCTGTTTGAAGAAGGTGGCGGTGACGCGGTCCGTGTAGAAGCGTTCCGCGAGAGCCGTCCTGCCATGCAGCAGGGCATCGGCGAGCGGCGCGGCCATCAGCGCGGAGCCGAGCGCCCAGAACAGGCCATGCCCGGAAAGCGGGTCCATGGCGACGGCGGCATCGCCGAGCCGGGGCAAGGCCGGGTCCAGGGTTGGGACGGAAAGGCGCAGTTCGGAGGCGCGGACGACGAGGGGGCCGGTGGGTTCAACGCCAGTCATCCGACGCCAGACGCTTTCGGGATCGCGGGCGTTTTCGGCGTCCACGGTGACTTGCGCCCATGTGCCGATCCGCCAGAGCCAGCCTTCGGGCAGGGCGCGGACTTCGGCTTGGTCGATGGCATCCGACACTGGCGCCGAAATGCTGACGGAGGGCGTCCCGCGCACCCGCTCCGCGGCCACCGGCGCACGACGCCCGCGTGCCTCGAAGACCAGCCCGGCATGAATTCGGCCCTTCGTGGTGTCGATCACGCCCGGCGCGACGCGGGTCACGCTGGCGGAACACACCAGCACGCCCTCGTCCTTCGCCTGCGCCACGAGAGCGGCGTCGAAGGTCGGACGGGACAGGCTGTGTTCGGTGTTTTCGCTGGCGCTCAGGTCGCCCCAGACCACGCGGCGTGTCACCAGCGGACCAAGGCCGGCGAGGGGCAAGCGTTGTGCTTTCAAGGCGGCGATCAGCCGCTGCCCGGCGCCTTCCATCCGCCTCGCACCATGCGCGCCCTGCACAAGCGTCACCCGCGCTCCCGCCCGTGTGAGCAGGATGGCGGCAATCGTCCCCGCCGGGCCAGCCCCGGCAATGGCGATGTCCGGTCGTGATGATGCGTGTGCGTTCATGCCATCAGCTTAGGAGCGCCTTTGCGGGTTCGATCCGACATTTCCGGACAGACACCCGCAAATTTTGCTCCGGAAGGCCCGGAGGAGCATATTGCGATCACAAGGCGGCGTGTTAGGCTCGGCGGATCACGTCACCTTCAGGCATTTTCGGGGACGGCCTGCCCGCCATGAGCGAATCAGCCCACATCCTGACTTCCGCGATTCGCGACCCGCTGCGGACGGCGCGGGAGTTCGGCTGCGACGTGGACCGGCTGGTGCATTCGGCGGCCATCGACACCGCGTCGCCGGGCTTCGCCGCAGGCACCCTGCCGTTGCACCGCTTTGTGGCGCTGAATCAGCTGGCGGCGCGTGATCTGGCCGCGCCGCATTTCGGGCGGCTCGCGGCGCAGCGGTTCGACCTGTCCAGCATCGGCCCGGTGGGCCGCGCCGCCCTCGCCGCGCCGACTCTGGGGGCGGCGCTGCGGTTGCTGGAAAGCAGCTTCCTTGCAATCCAGGGCGAGACCGACCTGCGGCTCGAGGTTGCGGAGGGTGTCGCGACGCTCTCCTACCGGATTCTCGATCTGGACATCTGGCCACGGGATCAGGACGCGGAATTGACCATCAGCGTCATGATGCGCCTCGTGGGCAGCGTCGCCGGGCCGGGATGGCAGCCGCTTTCGCTGGGGTTCGAACATGGGGCGGGCGGGGCGGAGCGCCATGCCGGGGGCGATCCGCGCTGTCCGGTTGTCTACGGAGCACAGACCAACTCGGTCAGCTTTCAGGACGGGCTTCTGGATCGGCGGTTGCCCAGCTGTGACGCGATGCTGTTCGCGCGGCTTTCGGACGTGTTGCGGCGCAGGATCGACCTGCTGGAACAGGAGGCCAGCGTCACGGACAAGGCCCGTCGCCTGATCAGGCGCGGAATCGGCACACCGGCTGTGGATCAGACCGGCATTGCCCAGGATCTCGGGATGTCGCGGCGCAGCCTGCGGCGGCACCTGGCGGAAGAGGGCACGAATTTCGCGCTGCTGCTGGGGGAATGCCGGGACGAGATGGCCCGCAGGCTGCTGCGCGAGACGCAATTGCCGCTGGCGGAGATCGCGGACCGGCTGGGGTATTCCGAAACCAGCGGTTTCGAACGGGCCTTCCGCAACCGCACCGGCGCGACCCCGGCGCAGTACCGGCGCGGCGCTCAGGGCGCGACGCCGAACAACTCGCGGCGTTTCGACCGGTAATTCTGCGCACGGAAATGCCCCCGCACCCAAGTGTCCGTTTCGTGGAGAAAGCGGATATCCGGATCGCTGGTGCCATCCGCGGCTTTCCGATTGGCGACTTGGCGGAAGTAGAAGTGATTGAGAAGGCGGAAGAATTCCGTCAGATAGACGTCCGACACCCGGGTGTTTCCCCGGATCAGCAGCATGTTTTCGTCGTTCGACGTGAGCGACCCCGGCGAGAAATTGGCGGAGCCGGTGAAGACCATGGGATCGTCGGTCAGCACGTCGATGCCCATGTACTTCGTATGCACGAAGAAGACGTGCCCCGAGGTGCGGAAGTGATGCTCGCGCCACATCCAGTGTTCGAGTTTGAACCCCGGCACCTTGCGCCAGCGGCCCTTGCTGCCGGTGAAGCCGAGGCCCTGGCCGAAGACGACGCGGGTGTCCCGGTCGCGTTCCACCATTTCCTGTGCGCCCTCGCCCCGGCTGCGTTGTTCCATCAGCACGTACCGCAGGTAATCGCGGTCGTTGTCGAAATACCGCGCCAGCCGGGTGGTGACACCGAAGGCGGAGGTCAGGATGACGGTCTGCTCGGCCTCTTCGATCCGACGTCCGTACCAGTCGAGTTCGGTCGACCCGCTGCGCGGCGAGAACAGCGGGGTGATGGAATTCTCCGGCAACTGTTCGGGCGGCGGCGGGGTGCGGGCTTCGGTGAAGGCTCGCATCTCCTCGCGTTCCGCGTCACGGGCCAGCATCTCGAAGTAGTCGGCAAAGGCCCGCGCGACGGTCTCGTCGCGGACGATGTGGCCGGTGTTGCTCTGGCCGCAGAACCCCGACGCGGTGATGTTGGTGGAGCCGGTCCAGACCTGCACCGGGTGTCCGTTCTCCTTGAGCACCATGAACTTGTTGTGGGTGATGGCGATGAAGCGGATGCGTTCGCGGAAATGCAGGTTGGCGCGGCCCGTGTAGGGGGCAATCGCGGCGCGGTTCATCTTGCCGTAATTGGTCTCGACGCGCGCATTCTCCTTGCGGCTCCAGAAGTCCGCCTCGAAGGTGACTTCCACCCGCGCCCCGCGTGCGGCGGCGTCGGCGAGGGCTTGCAGGATCGGCGGATAGGTCAGCTCGTAGAAGCCGCAGTGCAGGCTGAACCGGCTGTCCCGCGCCTGCGCGATGAAATTCAGCGCCCCGTCGAGCAGCCCGCGCGAGAGCCATTGCGTCCGTTCGGACTGCGCGTCGTTCAACTCCGCCTCCAGTGCGGTCTCGTCCAAGGTGTCGTCGTTGGCGAAGCGTTCGGCGTAAGCCTGGCTGACGATGGCGCCACGGTTGAAGAAGACGGAATGATCGCCGATTTCCTCGGACTCGGTGCGGACGGTGATGTCGAGGTCGGTGCCGGGGCGCAGGTTTGACAGATCGCCATTGGCGGGGCGGAACAGGGGGCGGACCACGTAGTCGTATGCGCGGTCCGGCTCGGCCCAGAAGTGGCCCCATCGGAAGTCCTGCACCGGATGCGCGGCGGTGTCGAACCGCTGCGCCCGGTCCGGGTCCGGGACCACGGAGCGGAAGCATTTGAATCCCTTGAGCCACTGAATGTCGCCGTTCGAGCGCCGCAGCCCGACGCCGAAACCGAGAAAGCCGTCCAGCGCGTCCTCCCGCGCGTTCATGTGCAGCATGACGGTGCGTGTGCCGCTGATGGCGTGGACGGAAAACCCGTCCGCTCTGGTGGAAACCCGCATGGCCTTCTCTCCGATTTACCAATGCGCGACAGGCAGATGCCGTCAGCTGAAGATGATGGTGCGGTTTTCCGCCTTGGCCTGCGCCTTGGAGTAGGTGACCTGATGCACCCGCGCCCCGTCGCCGCGCAGCAGGTCGATGCTGCCGCCGGAATTGGACAGTTGCGCGCCCTTGCCGTCGAGCGTGACCGTCACCGGGACGCCCGGCTTCGCCGTGAGCGCCCCCAAGGGCGAGGATTTGCCGTTCTTGTCCCGCACCGACCAGCCGGTCAGGTCGATGTCCACCGGCCCGGCGTTGACCACGGTGACCATCTCCCGCCCGACGTCATTGCCCGTCGGATTGACCAGCGCGGCTAGGATGCGCACGTCGCCGGCGGTGCCGTCGCGCGGACCCTCGCCGCCGCCGATCACCGTGTCGTTCAGCGTCACCGGGTCGGCCTCGCCCAGGAACATCGGATAGAAGGTCCGTATGTGGCGATCGTTCGGGGAGCGGTAGAGCTTCATTTCGTAACGCGCCCCCTCGATCACCGCGACGCGTGGCGCCTTGGCCCCCACATGCGCGGCGACGGTGCCGAGCGCCATCAGCCCCTCGACGCTGCAGCCGACGAAGAAACCGCCGGTGGGTTTGGTCAGCGGGCGGACCTCCTGCCGGTCGTAATCAGGCGCGTTCCACTTGTAGGAGATGGTCACGGATTCCGGGAACTGGCGCTGACTCCGGCTGCCCCTGTTGCCGAGATAGACGATGCGGTCATCGCCCAGCCCCGGCACCACGGCGAGACCGTCATCCACCTGCCGGGCGAAGCCGTCGTCGAGATAGTACTTGTACCAGAAGTGATAGCCCTGCACCTTCGGCCCTTCCTGCTCGCCCACCACCACATGTTCGAAACCAGAAAGATGCGGATCGCCGCCCTGCTCGAACCGGCGGAACCAGTGGTCGATCAGCGTGGTGTGCCAGCGCTCGTCGCTGATCGGCGACTCGGTGCGCTCCTCGATATAGGCGCGGGCCACGCGCATTGGCGGGCTGTTCAGGATGGCGTCGACGAAATCGTGCTTCTCCGTGCGTTCCACCGCGTTGTCGACCTCCAGATCGGCCTCCGGAAGGGCGTAGTTGTTGAAGAGCTTGCGGCAAAGCGCGTAGGTCTGCGCCTTGCTGTCCGGGATGACCACCTCGGGCAGGACGCGCAGGTCCGGGTTGGTGTCGCTGCCGATCCCGGCATTCACCTTGACATAACCGGTCGCCGCGTCGCCCACCATGGAGGAGAGGATGGGCACGACGCCGCTCGAGTCCTGATCGCTGGTCCAGATCTTCTGGTAAATATCGGCCATGATGAATGTCCTTAAGGAAAAGGGAGTGGTTTGGGTTGTATCCATGCGAGGCCACCGGGCGGCGCGGGATCGGGAAAAGGGGCAGGCAAAGAAATGTATGATCTCAGTCTGGCAGATTCGCCATGGGTTGAAAAGTATTCTGGCGACTCGCGTAGTTTACGGGTTGCTGCGCCGTCTTCCGGTTTCTCGCGGCCCGCTCCGTCCGCAGCCCGCGCCAGTTCCGGCGCGCCATGTGCGGACAGCCGCCTATGGCACAGGCGGCCATTGCAGAACGGTGCGCGTGTGAGATACGTCCGTTCGGCGCAGCTGTGCCGTCCTGAACGGCCACAACCAGTCCGGGAGTGACGCGATGAAAGCCCTGTTTGCCGCAGCCCTGTCTCTGGCCCTGTCCGCCTGCGTGGCGGTTGTGCCTCTTACGCCGCAACACACGGCGCCGGCGCAGCGGACAGTCCTGTCCGTCGTGGCGCAGCCCAACACCAGTTTCACGAAGCAGATCAATGCGTTCCGCGCCGGGCAGGGTCGGGGTCCGCTGCGCCAGAGCGCTGCCCTGACCCGCGCGGCACAGGCCCATGCGGAGGATATGACCAAGCGCGGCTACTTCTCCCACGTTGCGCAAGGCGGCCCGAATGGCCGGACGCTGTCCGCACGGGCGAAGTCTGCGGGCTGCGGTGCGCGGGCGCTCGCGGAAAACATCGCCGAAGGCCAGCGTGACCAGACCACCGTGTTGAACGGCTGGGCGAAGTCGCCTTCTCACCGGGGGAACATGCTCAACCCGCGCATGACCGAGTATGGCCTCGGGCACGCGGGCAAGACCTGGGTGCTGATGCTCTCGTCCGGCTGCTGAACGCCTGCCTTAGTCCACCGGCAGGCCGCTCGGCACCTTCTCCGGTCGACCCATGGGCCGGTCCTTGGCTGTCTCGCCGGTCAGAGCCTCCAGGAAGGCGACGAGATCCGCGATGTCGTCATCGGACACCTGCGGCAGGTCGATGTCGATCCGCGCAAGGATGCGTTTGTTCTCTGCCTCGTTTTCGCGGAGCGCGAAATCGTGCTTGGCCAGCCACGGCACGGCGGGCAGCACGGCCATCTCGGCCCGCCACTTGGCATTGCTCTCGCGCGGATTGAAATGGTGGCGCACCATGGCCTCCAGCGTCGGCATGGCCCCGTTGTGGCCATAGGGCGCGGAGAGGGCGACGTTGCGCAGGGGCGGAACGCGGAAACGGTAGGCATCCTCCGGCAGGTCGGAAATCGCGAGGCGGCCCACGTCCCGCGGGATGGGATCGTTCAGCAACGTGTTGCCCGGGCCAAAGGGTGGCAGGCCGAGGGCGCGGAAACTCTGGTCTGTCATCAGCGGCCCGGAATGGCAATCCGAGCACCCGACCTCTCCGTAGAACAGCTCCATCCCGCGTTTCTGTGCCGGGTTGAGGGCGGTCTCGTCCCCCGCCAGGTATTTGTCGAAGGGGCTGTCGAAGTTCTGGTATTCCACGGCCTCGAACGCGGCGATGGCATTGGCGATCTCGACGATGGTGATGTCTTCGGGCGACTTGACCGTGTCGAAGGCCTCCTGGAACAGCGGCAGGTATTCGGGGATGGCGCGGATGCGCTCCTCGACCAGCGGCCAGACATAATGCGGCGCCTCGTAGGCGGCCCCGGCAATCGGGTTTTCGCCCGGCTCTCCGGCCATTTCGACGTCCGCCGTGAGCGGGAAGAGGGCTTGCGCCGCCAGAGCGGAGTTCAGCCCCTTGGGCAGGAAGATCCAGGCCGGGGTGCGGAAGCCGTTGCCGAAATCGTTGGATACCTCCACGCGGCCATCGTGGAACAGGAACTTGATGTCCTTGTGCCCGAGGTTCCAGAGCGGCGGCGCGTTGCGCGGCACGCGCTCCTCAATCTGCTCGATCCCGGCCCCGCCGGTGCGTTTTGGTCCTAGACCGTGCCCGCCTTCGCCAATGCCGAGGCTGACCCCGTCTCCGCCGAGGAAGTCGCTGTGATGGCAGGTCGAACAGGCGATGTTCTGGTTGCCCGACAGCACGTTGTCGTAGAACAGCAACTGGCCCAGCTTCACCTGCGCTTCATCGAACTGGATGAAATCCTCCAGCGTCAGCGGCTCCGGCAGGTCGAGATCCGCGGCATGCGCCGGTGCCACCGCGCCAAGCGCCAGCAGGCTGACGCCCAGGGTTCCTGCAAAGACTTTCACCGTACTGTCTCCCATCGTGTTTCCCCTGCCGGCACAATGCGCCGGTCTCAGTTCCGCGTGATGCGGTAGGTCGCCCCGGCCGCAAGCGGCCCGTCAATCTCGCTCGTGCCGCCCTCCGGCCAGTGCACCGTCAGACGCGCCACTTCGGTCCGGTCGCCGAGGCCGAAATGGGCCACCGGCGCGTCGAAGGACATGAAGCCGCCGCCGGACTGCACCTCGCGCATCATCTGCGTACCATCCGGCATCTCCGCCACCAGCCGCGCACCGACGCCGTGGCTGTTGCCGAGTGTGTCGCGCAGCTCCACCTCGATGGCATTACCTGTCTGCGAGCCGTTGCGGAAGAAGGAAATCGGCCCGTTCACCGGCTGCGTGATGATGTCCAGATCGCCGTCATGGTCCATGTCGAAGGCCACCCCGGCCGCGGTCATCAGGTAATCCTCCAGACCGAAGAGCCCGGAGGCTTCCACGAAGGTGCCCGTCCCGGTGTTGTGGTAGAACAGGTTCGACGGCGACACCTCGTTCGGCACCCAGGTGCCGTTGGTGATGTAGATGTCCTGCCAGCCATCGTTGTCGAAATCGCCGATCTTGTTGTCCCAGGTCCAGCCGCCGTATTCCACACCCTCTTCATGGGCGGTGTCGGTGTAGACCCCGTCCTTGAAGGTCAGGAGGACGTTGGTGCGCATGATCTGCGGCAGGGTGGTGTCGAAGACCTCCTGCAGGGGCCGCTCACGGGGCTTGAAATGGATGTCGCAAAAGGACCGCGCGATCTTCTGGTCATCGGCGATCAGGGCGCATATTTCCGGGTTTTCCTTCTGGATGGCCATATCCTTGAGCAGCATGGCATTGCAGGCCGCCTTCTCCGCGCCCTCCATCTCCTGGCATTTGCTGGCGTAGTCCGGATCAAAGCGGTTGCCGGACTTGTACCAGGACTTGATGTCCATGTTGTGCTCGCAATGCGCCTTCGTCGCGGCGTCCTGGATGCCGTCGCAGTAATTCACCAGCGGCTGCATCTTCAGGTGTTCCCAGACGAAGGACGACCGACCGGCAATCTGGGTGAAGTACAGCTCCGGCACGCCATCGTTGTGCAGGTCTGCCGACTTGATCGACATGGTGGTGTTGGTGGTGTGCGGAACCAGCCCGTCGCCCCGGGTGATCGCGGTGAAGCCGCCCTTGCCATCGCCCAGGTAAATGTAATCGGGCAGCTCGAAGTCATTGCCTTCGAGCAGGTCCTGCGTGCCGTTCAGATCGATGTCGCTGAACAGCATGACGAGGGATTCCCCGGGCAGGCCCGGCAGTTCGGAAAACTGGCTGCCGTCCATGACGCCGCCATCGTTGAACACCACGCGATTTTTGGATTCCTCGCCCGGGATGCGCCGATACCAGCCCGCCGCCCAGTTGCCGAGCGCCACGTCGAGGTCGCCGTCCCGGTCCGCATCGGCAAAGGCGAGCGAGATCGACAGCATGGCGTCCTCGCGGTTCAGGACCTTCTGCGGGTTGGCCGTGTCGAAGGTGCCCTCGCGGTTGAACACGATGTAATTGCCGGTGGCATAGGTGGCGAGGAACAGGTCGAGCCAGCCGTCGTTGTCGATGTCCACCAGTGCGGCGTTGAACACGTCGAGGTCGGCCACCGGGCCGACATCCGGCTGGGTGCGGGTGAACTGGCCGGTGCCGTCGTTGTGGTAGATGTAGATGCCGCGCTCGGTTGAGGCGAGCACGAGGTCGAGGTCGTCATCATGGTCAATGTCGCCGGTGGTCAGGCTTCGGCCTTCCCAGAACGGCGGCCACATGTCGGCCATGGAGAACTCCAGCGGCTTGTCGATGCCCTGCGTCGATCCTTCCACGCGCTGGAAGACGGTGTCATAGCCGGGCGAGCGGGGCGCGAAGGGGCGCGACGTCACCGTGACGGAAGGACCGGACGATTGCGCCGCGACATCCGTCGCGCCGGACACCAGCGCTGTTGCGATCAGAAGTTGCGCAAGGATACCGCTGCGCCACGTGGTGAAACTGGTCATCGACCCTCCTTCCCGAACCGGAACGCGGTTCGGCCAATGGCTTAACGCAATGTCACCATCATTCGCCATTTGCCGGATGAATTCAACCGCCTTCGTCTGTGCATTCCCGCACTCCGGCCACTGGATTCGTTGGATTTTTCATTCGGATTTCGAGAAAATTTGTGCATTCTTGGGTTGAGTTCGTCCGGACGCGCGTGTTGGGTCCGGCGAAACCGGACAACTTTCGGGCGCCGGGATCGCGACGGCCGCTCGGGCCTGATTGGCGGAGAGGGAGGATGGAGCCAGGATTTACCAAAGCGCTGATGATCGGCGCGACCGGCATGTTGGGCGAGGCCACGGATTGGGTGTCTGCGCACGCCGGGCAGGTGCTGCTGGTGGCGCGGGCGGCGGCTGTCTCGCCGCTGGCGCACCGCGAAAACGTGGTTCCGGTTGCGGCGGATTGGCGGGATGCGGAGGCGTTCGAACGCGCGATTGCGGCGGCGGACGGGTTCCACGGCGTCGATCTGGCGGTGCTCTGGATGCACGGCACCGGGGCGGAGGCGAAGCGGCGCGTCCTGGCGCGGCTGGCGTCGCAGCGGTGCCTCGTGGTCGACGTGCTGGGCAGCGCGGTCCTCAAGGATCTTCGGCAGCTTGAGGCCCGAAGCGAGGTCCTCGGACCGGCGGCGCGGCGCGTGACGGTTGTGCTCGGCGCGATGCCCACGGCCACGGGGCACCGCTGGCTCGACTGGCCGGAGATTTCGCGGGCGGTGATTGCCAGCATCGAGGAGGGCAGGGGCCGGGTGGTCGGCGAACGGCCCTGACGGTCAGGACAGCAGCGCCGGACGGGTTACTGCCAATGTCTGCGCCATCACCGAAAGCTCGCGGCAGAAGCGCTCCATGCGGGCACGGATCGCGGTGTCGGTCACTGTCGGATCGCCGGTTTCGCCTGCCGCGTAGTCGCTGTTCTGGGTGCAGACCTGGGTGACGATGGCGTGTCCGGCAAGACCGCGCGTCCACAGCCGCATCTGGTCAACCGCCTGACTGGTCCGGTTGCCGCCGTGGCTGGCAAGGCCGACCGGCTTGAAGGCGAACTGCGGGATGGCGAGATGGTCCAGCGCGTTCTTCAGCACGCCGCTCGGCCCGTTGTGGTAGATCGGCGAAGCGAGGATGAAGCCGCTCGCCTCGGTGGCCAGGCTGACGAGGCTGCGCACCGCCGCGTCGGGGCTTTCGGCCGGAGCCTTGTGATAAACCGAGTCGTGCAAGGGGAGGGGCGTTTCGCGCTGGTCGAAGATCGTGGCGGCGTGCCCGAGGGAGCCGAGCATCTGCGCGAGGTCCGCGCACAGGCCGCAGGTGTGCGACGGGTGGCGCAGGCTGCCGGGTATGATCAGGATCTTGCTCATGGTACGTCGGCGAGTGTAGGCCGCTGTGCCGCATTCTGCCAGCCCGCCAATGCCGCGCCAAGGCGATCGAAGACTGGCGTGATGGTCTCTGGTGGCAGGGCAAAGCAGCAGCGCAGGGCGGGTGCGCCTGAATATCCGAAGGCCTCGCCGGGCGTGGCGACGATCCCCGCGTGGGTCTGACAGTGTCGGGCAAGGTCGAGTCCGGTGCCCGCTGCGCCGGGCAGGCTGATCCAGAGCAGCGGCCCGCCGGAGGGGCGGCGGGCAGTGATGCCGTGCCTTGCGAGGGCGCTCAGCGCCGTGTCGCAGGCGGCTTCCAGCGCGGAAGCGGTCCGGGCCTGACGGTGCGGCGTCTTGAGGTCCTCGACCAGCAACTCCGCAGCGTGAAGCTGGTCGTTCGTACCCGGCGACATGGCCAGCAGCCAGTTGATGTCCGCGAGAGTGTGGATCGTCGCGGGGTCCGCGATGGCATAGCCGATGCGCAGCCCCGGCGCGGCGAACCGTTTGGAAAAGCTGCCAATGCGGATCGCGCCGGGGGCTTCTCCGATCAGCGGGCCGGTGGCGCCGCTGCCGGGGAATTCGAGACCGGCGTAGGTCTCGTCGAGGATGACCGTGGTCTCGAAAGCGATGGTCAGCAGGCGCTGGCGGTCGGCATCGGGGATGACGTTGCCGAGGGGATTGCCGGGTGAGTTGAGCAGGAGCGCCCCGACAGAATGTCGCGCGAGCGTCCGCTCCAGCTTCGGCAGCCAATCGTCGTCCAGAGCGTAGGGCAGCGCCGTCCGCCCGATCAGATCCAGCACGCCGCGATAGGCAGGAAAGCCGGGGCAGGGGATCAGGACGGGCTTGTCCCTCGGCACGGCATGAAACGCGCAGGTCAGCGCCATCGACGCCCCGGCGAAGATCGCCACTTGCTCCGGCGTGACACCATGGCGCTGCGCGAGGAGCTGGCGCAGGATCGGCAGGCCGTGGCGCGGGGCGTAGGCGCTGGATGTGTCCGGAGCCTTGCCGCAATACTGCGGGTCCAGCGTCCCGAGCGACAGGTTGACCGGCCCGGTCATGACACCCTCGTCACGTCCAGCCCGCAGTCGTCGAGCGGCAGGGTCACGGTCGGGCCGAAGCCGGGATCATCGCTCAGGAACGCGTGATACCGGGCGAAGTCCCGGGCAAAAAGCGGCACCAGCGGATCGTGCGCGAGCACCAGCGCCCCGGGGGCGAGGCGTCCCCGGGCGATCCGGGCAATCTCCGTATAGGCGTCCTTGCGCCCGTCCGGCTCGTCCACGTCGATGAACAGCAGGTCGATGGGCGGGCCATCGTGGCGCAGGTCCTCGCGGGCATCGCATGTGGCGAGCGTGACACCACCGGGCCGCAGATGCGCGAGGTTGCGGGTGGCAATCTGCGTGGCCCGCGCGTCGATGTCCGTACCTCGCGCAGTGAAAGCCCCGGGCCGGGCGTCCCGTCCGGCAACCAGCCAGGCGAAAGCAAAGCCGACATAGCTGCCGGCGGCGTAGATGTGGCGCGGCACAGCGCTGTAGCCGATGTGAAACAGCATCCGGCGCATCACCGGGCTGATGGTGGTCTGCGGCACCTCGAAGGTCGGCTCGATCCGGCGCTGCGCGGTCCGGTAGGCGCCGACATCGAAGGGCGGCCATCCGTCGGCCAGCCCTGCGTGGCTCAGCAGCGCGGCGGCGGTGTCGACGATGGCGGCGAGGGGGTCACTTTGCTGTTCGGCAGTCATGCGGGTTCTCCCGGGGTCAGGACGGCCTGCGCCAGTTGCGC
This sequence comes from Tropicibacter sp. S64, assembly GCF_049803835.1. Classification (NCBI taxonomy): domain Bacteria; kingdom Pseudomonadati; phylum Pseudomonadota; class Alphaproteobacteria; order Rhodobacterales; family Roseobacteraceae; genus Tropicibacter; species Tropicibacter sp. S64. The sequence goes on from NZ_JBNAGK010000016.1 coordinate 71,256, forward strand.
GGAGGCGGCGATGAGTGCCTGCACGGCCGCCTCCCCTGCGCCGGGGGCGGCGGGATCGGGGACGACCACGGGCGGCGCAACCTGCCGCGCACCGACGGCGGCGAGGATGGTGGCGAGTTGGCTAGCCCCTTCGCGGGCGGACAGGGGATCGGAGCCGACGAGCAGCGAAACCACGGGCTTGCCCTCGAAGGGCGAGCGCACGCCGTCCGCATAGGCAGGGCCGCACATCACCTCGACGAAGGCCTTGAACGTGCTGCCAACGCCGCCCCAATAGGCCGGGACCGAGAGGATCAGGCCCTTGGCTCGCGCCACCTGCGTGTGCGTGGCGCGGACCTGCGGCTCCGGATGCTCCTGCGGCAGAAGCCCCTCGAACCCGGGCAGGGCGGCCTCGCGCAGATCGAGCGTGCCGATGCCCGGCACGACGCGTCCCAGGTAGCCTGTGGCGTGGCGCAGCAGTTCACGGCAGGCGGAGGGCTCACTGCGCCCCGGCGCCGGTTTCAGCGAAGCGCAGACCGCGAGGAGGGTGTGGGGGTCTGTCATGACGAAGCTCCTTCTGCTTCGGCGGCGATCAGGTTTGTTTCGCGTGCGAAATCGCGGATCGCGGCGTCTAGATCGTATCGGGTCGGGCCGAGCACCTGCGCCATGCGGCTGACCTGCAAGGGCGGGCGGGTGATCGGGCGGCTGGGCGCGTGGCGCGGCTCCAGCGTGACATCGGCCCGGCCCGCGACGGACTCGATGGTGCGAACCAGGTCACGCAGGGAGGTGGTGCGGGCGGTGCCGACGTTGATGATCTCCAGCCCCGGTGTTTCGAGCGCGGCGGCGGCAGCCAGCGCACGGCCCACGTCGCGGGCATAGATCATGTCGTCACAATCCTCCCAATCGCCTTGCAGGCGGATCGGCATCCCCTGCATCGCGCCGTAGAGAAGGTGTTCGACCAGTTGCGAGGAATGGCTGCCGTGGTCGAAGCGGTTGGGGCCGAAGACCCCGGCGGTGCGCAGGATGCGGATGGCGAGCGCGTCGCTTTGGCCGAGGTCCTGGAGCGCCGCTTCCATGGCGCGGATCACCGAGCCATAGGGGCCGATGGGACCGGCGGTGGGGGCGCTCTCGGGGATCGCCTTGATCCCTGCGTTTGGCGTGTCATAGACGGCGAGGCTGCTGACCGCGACGAGACGGGGAATGCCGCGGGCGATCATCTCCGCCCCGACAGTGCGCACGCCTTGCACCGCGATGTGCCGCGCGGTGTCCGGGTCGGCGATGGCCTTGTGCCCGGTCAGACCGGCGGCGAAGATCACCGCATCGTGCGGCCCGGAATCGGCGAAGAAGTCCCGAACGGTCCGCGCATCGGTCACGTCCAGCGCGGCGAGCCTGCCGTCGAACTGCCCGTATCGGCGCACGAAGCTGGCGGCGGGGGCCTTGTCGGCGGCGGTGACCTGCCAGCCCGCCTCGACCAGTGCGCGGATGGCGAATGTGCCGATCTGGCCGGTGCCGAGCACCGCGCAGGCCGGGGCGTCAACCCGGGGCGCGGTCATCGCTCCACCGCCCGGGCCGAGGCGACCTCCGATGCGCGGCCCCGCAAGGCGCCCGCGATGGAGGCCGGGGCCATGTCTTCGAGATCGACCTCCGGGATGGAGAGCGAGAGGCCGTAATAGGTGTCCCGGATGCGCAGCCCGGAGAGATCGCGCCGCGCCAGCGCGGCGGCATCGACGGGCCAGACGTCCTCTTCCTTGCCGATTTGCTCCAGAATGCTCAGCGCGTCTTGCTCTCGCCCGAGCGCCAGGTCGCAGGCGGCCAGACCGGCGAGATGGGTTTCCAGCCCGAGACGGCTGCGCAGGGCACGCGCCTCGCCGATGCCGGTGGCAAAGACCGCGCGGGCGGCGTCAAGGTCGCCGCTCTGGTAGAGCGCGGTGGCCTGCGAGCGGGCCAGCGCCTCCGCGCCGATGGGGCGGTCGGTCTCCTGCATCAGGGCGCGGGCTTCCGCAAAGACCGGCGCGGCGAAGGCGGCATCTCCGGCGCGGGCCATGAGCGCGGCCCGCATGCAACGCTGTTGTGCCAGCCATTCGCGCTCGTTGGCGCTGCCCTTTGCCAGAGATTCATCGAAGGTGCGGTTCAGAAGGTCCAGCGCCAGCGGATGATTTCCCCCGATTTCCATGAGGTTGCTCATGTTGCCAAGGAGGTTGTAACGCAGGTAGACTCGGTCGCGGCTGCGGCCCTCGCGCACCAGGTCGGACGCCCGGCGGAGGTGGTCGAAGGCGACGGGGAAGGCATCCTTGATGGGCTGCCCGGCAAACCGCGCGGCCAGAACCGCGTTCATCGCCCGGCCATTGTGGACCCAGGCGCGTTCCATGGCGGGATCGCCGGGATCGTCCGGCCCGGCCTGTTCAAGTGCGGCTTCGGCGAGGTCGAAACAGCGGTTGCTCCGCGCGACGTTGTAGCGGCGCTTCGACCAGATCAGGCCGGACACATACCACATGTGGCAGCGCAGCGTCGGGGCGGTGTTCAACGTGACCGCGTGGGCGAGTGTGTCGATGGCGGCGTCGTTCAGGCCGAGATTGACCATCAGCAGCGCGGCAAGGCGGCAGGTGTCGACATCCGGCTTTGTCTGCTGCGCGACCCAATCCGCCGCCCCGTCATAGTTGAGATTGGCGAGCCGACCCGTCGCGCCTCCGATGCCGAAATCCGGGGTTTTCCGGGGTTTCGGCGCGGCAATCAGGGTCTGATCGGCGGCCTCGTCGTGTTGTACGGGGTCGAGCACCGCGCGAATGGCCGCGAGGATGCCGCGCCGGGCATGCTGCGGCAGGTCCAGCCGGGCGGCGAAGGACGACGCAGCGGTTGGCGCGGGCAGGCGGGCCTCCGTCCAGATCCAGATGGTCCGCGCCTCCGCCGGGTCGATGAGACAGGCGCGGGCGAGCATCTTCAGCGTGGGCCGGTCGATGCGTTCGGCGTTCAGGATCACGACATGGCTGATGTCGAGGCGGGACAGGGCGGCGTTCAGGCTGCGGGCGGCACGGTCGATCAGGGTGCTGCTCTCGGCGCTTTCGCGGCTGATCCGGCGCAGCGCGGCGAGGGCATCACCGTTCTGTTGCGCGGCCTGTTCCAGCCCGCCGCTGGCGTCGAGCCGCGCCTCGACCTGACAGGCCTCCTCCATGGCGGCAATCACGCTGCCAAGATCCGGCGTCACCGGAACCCCGGCAAGACGCCGTTGCACGGCGCGCAGCACCGGCAGGGCGGTGGCGAAGGTGGCAAGATCGCCAGAAGGATTGACGACGGTGATCGGCTGTGCCGGGCTTTCGATCGCCCGGGCCGCGCTGTCTTCTGCATGCGCGCCGATGGGCAGGGTGATCCAGATGCGTTTCGCCGGGTCACCGGCTGGCGGCAAGAGAAGCTGGGACCGTTTCATGGAAATTCCCCCTGAAAATGAATGCATGAATTGAATCAGGTGCACGCGCCCGCGCTATCGGGCCGTGCCGTCAATGCTTCGCTGTCGCTCCAACACGGGTTATCGTGCCGGCCCGGTTTGCATGCGTGCACCTGAAACGGCCACGGGCCATCAAGGACGGCCCGCGAACCGGCGGAGTCAGAGCTGCGGAGCAGCCCAGGCAATGGCCCCCATGGCGAGCACTTCCTCGCCCGCGAGCCGTCCGGCCTTGGCCGCGTTGACCATTTCCTCAAGCGCCGCGATCATTTCCTTGCTGACCTCGGACTGCGCCTCGACGACCTGCTTGTCGTCCAGCGGGTTGATCGCGCGCAGCTGCTTGGTGGAGATCACTGCAAATTGGGCTTTACGATTGATTGTGGGTCTCATGTTTTCCTCCATGAAAATAAAGTGAAGACAACAACGAATTGAATAATGTCGGCGCATGAAATGTGCGGGCCTGGCGTCGAAAAGTCAACCCTGTGTTGATCGGAATAAATTAACACACGCAATAGTAAGCCACTTCCGAAACCCTCCGTGAAAAACGCGTTGCAACACCTGCCCGGGAGGCGGGCGGTGTGTAACGGGTCGGCGGTGGCCGGGCCGGAGGGCGGTCAGGCCAGACGGGCGTTCAGGAAGGCGATGGTGCGGTCCAGGATGGCGTCCGATGTCGCGCCATGAAAACAGTGGTCTGCCCCGGAAACGATGTCGAGTTCCGAGGGCGCGCCCGCATCACAAAGCAGTTGGTGCAACTGGACCGCGTGGTCATGGGTGACGAGGCGGTCGGTGTCGCCGTGTTGGTGCAGGAAAGGCGGGGCCTTGGCGGTGACATGGGCGACGGGGGAGGCCTGCCGCAGGGTTTCGCGCGGGGCCTCGGAGCCGTCCCCGACGAGCAGGTCCTCGGGCCGGTGGGCGACGATGCCCTGCATGGGCGGGCGGGTGCCGTCGGTGCGGAAGCGGCTGAGGTCCGTCGCCCCGTACCAGTTGATCGCGGCCTGCACGGCAGAAGACGTGCCGGTCTCGCCGATCTCCCCCTCGTGCGCGGGATCGTCGCCGGTCAGCGCCACCATGGCGGCGAGGTGGCCCCCGGCGCTTTCCCCCATGACGGCGAAGCGGTCCGGGTCGAGGGCAAAGCGCCCGGCATGGTGGCGCAGGAAACGGACGGCGGCCTTGCAGTCGTGCAGTTGCGCGGGCCATTTCGCCTCGGACGACAGGCGGTAGGAGATCCGGGCCATGGCATAGCCCGCATCGAGCAGGCGGTCTTCGATCCGCAGGGCGCGCAGCGCGGCGTTGTTGTACTTCGGCGTGCCGAGATACCACGCGCCGCCATGGATGTAGATGACCAGGGGATGCGGGCCGGGGCCTTGGGGCACGCGCAGGTCAAGCATCATGGGCCGGTAGCCGATGGTCAACGCATAGGCCAGGGTCGGCCAGTAGCGGGAGCCATCCGCCAGCGGGAAATGCTCGGTCAACAGGGCCTGCGGCTCCTGCGCGAGGGCGTCCGTGTATCCGTCGTTCTCCATGGCTCAGCTCCGCTGCAATTCGGTGAGGAACAGGAGGCCAAGCGCCTGCCCGTACGGCGCCGCGACGTTCGGCAGCGCGTTGTAGAAGGCCAGCGTGTCGCCCATGGGCGTGCCGTCAGAGACATCGGCGAGGATGCCGTCCGGACCGATGCGGGCGAGGATGGCGTCCCGAGCCCGTTCCGCGACGATCCGGGCTTCTGGCGGCAAGAGGCCCTCGCGCAGACCGGCAAGCGCGGCATAGCCGAAGCCTGCGGTGGCGGAGGCCTCCACCGGACCGGAAGGATCGTCGAGCAGGGTGTGGACCATGCCATCGGGGCGCTGGAGGCGGGCGACGGTGGCCATCTGGCTTTGCAGCACGGTTTGCAGGTAGCGGCGCAGGACCGGGTCCTGCGGCGGCGCGATGGTGAAGAGTTCGGGAATGGCGATGGAGACCCAGGCATTGCCCCGCGCCCATCGCGCCCGCGCGAAATGGTGCCGCCCCTCGAAGGTCCAGCCGTGGAAGAACAGCCCGGTCTCGGGATCGGCGAGGAAGCGGATGTGTACGAGGAACTGGTAATGCGCCTCGGCGACGAGGTCATCGCGACCTGACATGCGGCCGGTCTGGGCGAGGAAGAGGACGGCCATGACGAGGGTGTCGTCCCAGAGCTGGCCGGGGCGGCGGCCTTCCTTCACCACATGCTCGAAGCCGTCTTCCTCCGTGCGCGGCAGGTCGTTGACCAGCCAGTCCGCCCAGTCGAGGCAGAGCGCGCGCCAGTCCGCGCGTTCGAGACGTTCGGCAAGGCAGGCGAGGGCGAGCATGGGGGCGGTGGAATTGACCTGCCGGGGCGGCAGACCCCGCGCGATCTGGCGGTCGTACCAGCGCCCGAGCCTGTCGAAGGTGGCTTGGTCGCCCCGGGCTTCGGCCTCGCGGAAGGCGCCGTAGAGGCCGACGCCGACTTCCCAGTCCCATTCGTCGAAAAGGATTTCATCGGTGTCTTGCGCGTCGGCTTCGCCGATGCCCTTGAGCCGGGCGAAACCGAGGGAGAGGCGGGCGATGGCGGTGTCTATCTCGGTCATGGGGTAATGTCCCAGGGCTGAAGCGGATGGTCGTTCCAGGCGACCTGCGGAACGGAAGACAGCGGAGCGAAGGGCAGGGGGCTGCCGTTCTTTGTCGCGGAACCTGAGGCGTCGAGGGTCAGGCCGCAGGCGTCGAGCGACAGGGCGGTCCCGTCGAAGACGGGGATTGTCGTGGACAGTCGCCGGGCGAAGGCCTCCGCGCTTTCCTCCGGCAGGCGCAGCGTGACGCACCAGCCGGTCTGCGCGGCATGTGCCCGCCAGAGCGCCCCGCCGAAGAAGCCCTCCGCCTCGCAGACGAGCGGCGTCGAGCACCAGACGCCGACCTGATCGGCGAAGACATGCCAGTCGCCAGCCCGGGCAGGTGTGCCGAAGGCCTCCGGCGCGGCGAACAGCTGGGCGCAGGGCAGGGCAGTCCAGGGGCGGTCCACGTCGAAGACCATGAGCGCGGTCGGCCCGTCCTGTATGGCGGCGGGAGTGACATGGCTTCCGGCAAGCAGGGAGGGGCGGCGCTCGCCCCAGGCCCGCGCCTCGCCCGGGTGGTTGATCCAGAGCCGGGCGAGCGGATGACAGGCCAGCTGCACGTCGATTACCTGAGCCTGATGGCCCTTGCTGCCGGGGTAATGCGGGCGCACGGTCGAAAGCTGCGCGGCGGCGCTTTTCCAGAGCGTCAGGCGGCCCGCATGGTCGTGGCCCTGGGTATAGGAGGCGCGGAGGGTCTGGCCCTCGGGCGGGGCGGAGAGCTGTGCGAGCCGCTCGGGCGGGGCGTAGTCCGACAGGCAAAGCAGGCCGGTGGCGCGGTCGTAGCCGGTGGAAAACGGCAGGTCCAGAGCCAGCGCCATGACGCTGCCGAGTTCGGTATGCGGCCCGGCGAGCAACTCCTTTTCGTAGCACCGCCCCTGCGATCCGGCGGGCACGCGGCCGGTCGTGTGCAGGGCGGCCATGACGAAGATCGGATCGAGCACGGATTTCGCGCGCGGCCGCAGGTCCGGGGCCATATCGTGCAGGGTCAGCAGGCCGAGCAGGTCGATGGGGTAATAGGCGGCGGAGTTCCACTCGCACAGCCCGTCACGGTCGATGGCGTCGAACCAGCGGTGCAGCCGCGCTGTGGCTCTTGCGGCTTGCTCGCGTCCCGTGAGGCCGGAGTTCGCAAAGGTCTCCTCCGGAAAGAGATCCCCGGCGACCCGCTGCGCGGTGTGGAAACACAGGACGTGATTCTCGGACCAGAACCACATGACATCGTCGCCCGGCTCGTCGAGCCAGTAGCGATAGCCGAGGAAAGCCTCGCGCATCCGTTCGGCAAGGGTTTCGGGCAGGGTATCGCGGTAATCGCGGAAGAGCCGGAGCAACGGCAGGATCGAGAAGTCAGAGCAGTCCCAGCGCGCCTCGATCGTGTCGAGCGCGGCGGAGATGATCCGGTCTCGGCGCTCCGGATCGATGCCTTCGGCGGCGAGGCACAGCGCCACGGAAGGGTCGAAGCCACCCGCATTGGCAATCCGTGCCCGGGCTTTGGCCCGGCGCCCGGACAGGGTGCCGCCGAGCGCTGTGCCCGGGTGCAGAACGGTGGTGCCGAGCTGGCGGCGCAGGCGCGCGCCGCTGACGGTGATTTCGACGGTGATGGAGAGGCAGCCTGGGGGCCTTTTCCCGGCGGGGCCGAGGTCGATGGCGGGCGTCTGCGGTCCGAGATGGGTGTCCGTGACGGGGGTATCCGCCGGGTCCAGTGTCAGCCCGCCGCGGCCGAACGGAAGTGGGCCATGGATGCGGACGGGCAGGGACGCGGCAGGCGGAACATCGGTGACGAGGCGGATTGTGTCGCCGGGTTCATGGAACAGGCGGTCCGTCCTGAGCGCGGCGAGGACCTTGCCGGCGTCCCGCACCGCGTCAGTGTCGAAACCCTCGGGCAGGGCAGTTTCCACATCGCCACTCTCCAGAACCAACGCGAAGAAACAGGTGGTGTCGCGCTCGTGCAGGTCTTCGAGCCGGAGGGTGAGGGTCTGGGTCTCGCCGCTCAGGGTGACGGTGACGGCGCCCGATTGCGGGGTGTTGCGGGTGAACGGCTCGAACGGGGCCAGAGGCTCGCCATCGAGCCACAGCCGCACCCCGCCGCAGGTTGCCACGCGAAACCGCGCCTGCACCCCGGGAGCGCCCCGAATCAGGCAGCGGAAGGCGCGGGTGATCAGGGTGGGCCGGTGACAGAAACGGGAAAAGTCGATTTCCCCGTCCGGCCCCGCCAGCACGAGATCCGGGAATGGCCCGTCCGGACAGGGGATGCGCCGCGCGGGCAGCGACGCCTTCAACGCCTCCCGGCACGGCAGGTCCCCGGTGTTCACCCATCCGTTGACGAATCGGTAATCCACCGTGTCGGGCATCGGGCGGGCCGTGCCGGGGAAGGGGGTTTCCTTCGTCTCGGCCATGGCCCAGCCGGGCACCGCCGCGCCAAGGGCAAGCCTTGTCCAGTCTGTCATCGGGCTGCTCTCCTCCGCCTCGGGCGCAGTATTGACGGCAAGTCGGACGGCTTGCAATGCTGTGCGGGATCGGGGGATGAGGATGGCCAAGGCGCTGCGGGAACGGATTGCGGACCTGCTCGGTCCGGACTGGACAGAGGCGCGTCTGCGCGTGCTGGATCATCGCCCGCACGATTCCGCGTGCCTGCGCGAGGTGCTGTTCGAGACCGCGGACGGAGAGACTGCCCGGGCGCTGCATGCGCCGTCCAGAACCGGCGCGGCGGTGCTGTACTGCCATGCCCACGGCAACAGGTATGACATCGGAATCAGCGAGCTGACGGACGGCAGACCCGCCTTGCCGTCCCCCTATCTGGCGGAGCTCGTAGCGCGGGGGTGGGGCGTGCTCTGCCTTGAAATGCCCTGTTTCGGCAGCCGCTGCACGCCGGGCGAATCGGCGCGGGCAAAGGCGATGCTCTGGCAGGGCCGGACGCTCTTTGGCCGGATGCTGGGCGAGCAGCGGGCGGCGCGGGACTGGCTGGCCGCGCAGCCGGGCGTGGACCCGGACCGGATCGCCGTCATGGGCATCTCCATGGGCGGCACGCTGGCCTGGTGGCTGGCGGCGATGATGCCGGGATTCGCGGCGGCGGTCAGCCTGGCCTGCTTTGCCGATCTCGAAACCCTGGTGGACCTGGGCGCTCATGACGGGCACGGCATCTACATGACGGTGCCGGGGTTGCTGCCGGTCGTGGACAGCGGCACGCTGAGCGGCCTCGCCGCACCGACACCGCTGTTGCATTGCGTCGGATTGCGCGACTGGAGCACCCCCGAGCCCGCGTTCACGCAGGGCCGGACCGCGCTGGAGGCCGCCTACGGAAATGCTGGCGTGCCGGATCGCCTGCGCTTTGTCGTGGAGCCGGACGCCGGGCACGAGGAGACGCCTCTGATGCGGGAAACCTGCCTGTCCTTCCTAGAAGCGGCGCTCGCCGGACCATCGCGGGGGGTCACAAAACTGACGCGACAGAACCCTATGCAAAGCAGTTGACGAATGCCGCGCCTGTCGCCATGGTCGGCACTGATATATTAGTGTGACACTTTCGGGGCGGCGGAGGAGAGTCCGCCCCGGGGTGAGGATAAAACCAAACGGGAGGAAAGCATGACACGACTTCTGAAGAAAGGCGGACTGTCTCGGGCCGCTCTGATCATCGCGGCCTTCGGCGCGGCGACACCGGCGCTGGCGGTCGATCTGGATTTCATGATTTCGGACGTGGACGGCAAGGCGAACATCATTTCCGAGTTCGCCGCGCGCTACAAGGAATCGCATCCGGATGTGAACATCACGCTCAACACGGTGGGTTACAACGTGATCCGCGAGCAGCTGCCGGTGCAGCTCGAGGCCGGAACCGGCCCCGACCTGGCCTTCGTCACCGACCTCGGCGGGATGAATCCCTATTATGTCGACCTGACGCCCTACGTCGATGCGGCGGCCTGGGAGGCGGATTATGGCGCCGTGCTGCCGTGGTATCGCGCGGGCAAGGAAGGCGGCATCTACGGCTTCCACACCGAGATGACGGTGACCGGCCCGTACGTCAACCTGACCATGTTCGAAGAGGCGGGCGTCGACCTGCCTGAGCCGGGCGCGACCTGGGAGGACTGGGCCGAGGCGACCCGGCAGGTGCAGGAGGCCCTTGGCAGCTATGCCGGGATGGTCATGGACCGCTCCGGCCACCGCTTCGCCGGTCCGGCGATGTCCTACGGCGCGAAGTACTTCAACGACGACGGCACGCTGGTCATCGACGAGGGCTACGAAAAATTCGCCCGGATGATGGTGGACTGGCACAAGTCCGGCCTGATGCCGCCCGACGTCTGGCCCGCCGTCTCCGGCGCGAAATACGCCAATGGCAACGAGATGTTCTTCGGCCAGGAAGTGCCGTTCTACATGTCCGGTTCGTGGAACACCGGCAACGTGCAGTCCAACGTCGGCGACAACTTCGACTGGACCGTGGTGCCTGTGCCCTGTGGTCCGGCGGGCTGTGGCGTGATGCCGGGCGGCGCGGGTCTCGTGGCGTTCAAGTCCGGCGACGCGGAGCGGGAAGCCGCCGCGGCGGGGTTCGTGGCCTGGATGGGTGAAACCGAGCAGGCCCGCGAGTGGTACACCCGCACCTATGCGATCCCCGCCAATGCGACGCTGCAGGCCGAAGGGCTTGACTATGCCGGCGCCGGGGCCAGCGAGAACGTGGCCGAGGGCCTGATGGCCTTCACGAAGATGGCCGCCGTGGCCGCCGAGGAAACCCCGCAGGCCTACCAGCTTCAGGGCAGCCCCATCGGCTTCAAGATCTACAACGCCACGGTCGAGTATCTCTCGGCAGCGTTGAACGACGATCTGACCGTCGACGAAGCGCTGGAAAAGATCCGTGAAGCGGTGAAGTAAACCGCCCGGATCGGCGCCGGGCCCGACTGGTCCGGCGCCTCTGCCCTGCACATTCTTGACCCGAACGGAGTAACGCCATGTCACTGGCTGGTAGCCTGATGCTTGGACTCATGCTGGCCTGGGGGCTGGGCGGCACGCTGTGGCTGCTCACGACCCGCCGCTACCGGCTGACACAGGTGGGGCGGTTTGCCATGGACCTGCTCGGGTTTCCGGTCGAACTGGCACAGAGCGTTTTCGGCCGGGGCGGGGTGCCCTATGCGCTGCTGCTGCCGAACATGCTGATCTTCGGCCTGTTCACCTTCGCGCCGATGATCCTGAACTTCTACGTCTCCTTCACCGGCGGCTCCTCGATCGTCCTGTTCGACCGGCCCTGGGTGGGCTTCGAGAAATACGCCGACATTTTCGCCTGCGAGGATTACCTCGTGCCGAAGACCTGCTCCAACGCGGGCTACAACTTCTTTACCGGACTTTACAACACGCTCTGGTTCGTGGTGATCCAGGTGCCGATCCTCTGCGGCGCGGCGCTGCTGACGGCGCTGGTGGTAAACCGGGACATCAAGGGGCGCGGGTTCTGGCGGGCGATGTTCTTCTATCCGGTGATGCTCTCGCCGGTGGTGATTGCCAACATCTGGAACTGGGTCCTGCACCGCAAGGGTGTGCTGAACGCGGGCATGGAAGAGATCAACGGTGCCCTGAACGGGCTGGCCGGGATGGCGGGGTTCGACATGGTGGCCACGGTGATCCTCGCCATAGTGCTGATCGTGGTGACGGAGCGCGCCCTGCGAGCCTCGGACGAACCCTCGACCACATGGACCGCCGTCTTTGCCGTGATCTTCGCGCTGCTGACGCTCTGGTCCAACCCGCTGTCGATGCTGGGCCTCACCGGCAGCGGCTGGATTGGCGCCGGTCTCGGGGTCGCGCTGGTCTGGATCGTGGCCTCGGGCAAGGCCATCGCCCGCCCCGCGATCTTCGCCCTGGCCGCCCTGGCCGCCGTCATGCTCCTGACGATCCAGTTCTCCACCGTCTTCGACATGGGCCGCTACCGCCCGAACAACTGGCTGGTCACGCCCAACACCGGATGGCCCTTCTTCTGGCTGGTCTTCGTCTTCTGCTGGAGCCACATGGGTTTCTACATGCTGATCCTGCTGGCGGGGCTGCAGGCCATTCCGCGCGATCTCTACGAGGCCGCGAAGATGGACTCGACGCGGCCGCTCCGCGCCTTCACCCGCATCACCCTGCCACTGATCATGCCGACGCTCACCGTGGTGATCGTGCTGTCGCTGATCCGCAGCTTCCAGATCTTCGACGAGGTCTACCTGCTGACCGGCGGCGGGCCGGGTCGCGAGACCTACATGATCGTGCAGAACATCTACGAGGTCGCCTTTGCCAGTTCCGGCTCGCAGCCCGATTACGGTCAGGCGGCGGCGGGCTCGGTGCTGATGGCCTTCATCATCGCTTTCTTCACCTTCTTCCAGCTCTGGCTGACCCGCCGCCAATCGGAGCTTTGACATGAGCCGTCTTGCCACCTTCCTCACCCGCACCGCCGGCAGCCCCGACAAGGCCGATCGTTTCGGCATCACCGATTTCCTCGCCTATGCCTATCTCGCGCTTGGCGTGCTGATCGTTCTGGTGCCCGTTGCCTGGACTTTCTTCACCTCGATCAAGCCGGAACGGGCGGTGGACAACTTCGACACCCGCATCCTGCCGTATGATCAGATCAGCGCGGAGATCCCCGGGGAGGGCGCAAAGGATCTTTGGGTCTACACGGACGAGGACGGCAAGGAGACGCTGGTCTTCAAGGCCGGGCCGACGCGCAAGGAAACCGATGTCGCGAGACCGGACGCGCCGCAGGATGTCTTCACCGTGCCCCGGGACACCCTGACCCCGCATGAGGAGATCCGCGTTGCGGTGGAGAATTACCTCGACCCGGTGCTGAAACGGAACGGGCAGGAGAATTTCAACTTCTTCACCTACCTGTTCAACTCCGTCTTCGTCACGGTGGTGGCGACGCTGCTGACGCTGCTGATCAACGCAATGGCGGGCTTTGCCCTGTCGAAATACCGCTTCCGGGGGCGGCTGACCTTTACCATCCTGATCGTGGCGACGCTGCTGATCCCCGCCTCCATCATCCTCGTCTCGCTGTTCTTCGTGGTCTGGTCCTTCGGCATCTTCGGCTCGCTCTGGGGCGTGATCATCCCCGCCGCCGCCACGCCCACCGGCGTGTTCCTGCTGCGTCAGTACATGCTGACCATCCCGGACGAGCTGCTCGAAGCGGCGCGGATGGATGCGGCTTCCGAATGGCGCATCTTCTGGCGCATCATCATTCCGCTGTCACTGCCCGCGCTCAGCGTGCTCGCCATCCTCAGCGTGATCTGGCGCTGGAACGATTTCCTCTGGCCGCTGATCGTGCTGATCTCCGACCCGAACGCCCACACGCTGCAACTGGGCCTCACCCAGTTCGCGGGCGAGTTCAACACCGACTTCCACTACATCCTTGCCATGACCGTGGTGACCTTGCTGCCGATCACTTTGGTGTTCGTCTGGCTGCAACGTTTCATCACCACCGGCATCGCGACAACGGGGCTGAAATGACCGAGACTTCGAACGCGCTGGAACTGCGCCAGATCCGCAAATCCTTTGGCGCAGTGAACGTGATCCACGGCATCGACCTCGACATTCCCGAGGGCGAGTTCGTGGTCTTCGTCGGCCCGTCCGGCTGCGGCAAGTCCACGCTCCTGCGGCTCATTGCGGGCCTCGACGATCCGACGTCCGGGGACATCCTGCTGCAGGGCAAGCGGGTGAACTCGGTGCCGGCGTCCGAGCGCGGGCTGAGCATGGTATTCCAGAGCTACGCGCTTTACCCGCACATGTCCGTCCGGGCGAACCTCAGTTTCGGGCTCGAGAACATCAACATGCCGAAGGCGCAGATTGCCAAGCGGGTGGATGATGCGGCGAAGCTCCTGCAGATCGACCAGCTTCTGGAGCGCCGCCCGGGGCAGCTGTCGGGCGGGCAGCGCCAGCGCGTCGCCATTGGCCGGGCCATCGTGCGCGAGCCGATCATCTTCCTGTTCGACGAGCCTCTCTCGAACCTCGACGCCGAATTGCGCCTGCAGATGCGGGTGGAGATTTCCAACCTGCACGCGCAACTGGGCAACACGATGATCTACGTCACCCACGACCAGGTGGAAGCCATGACGATGGCCGACCGTATCGTGGTCCTGCGCGGCGGGCGGATCGAGCAGGTCGGACGTCCGCTCGACCTCTACAATCACCCGGCGAACAAGTTCGTCGCCGGGTTCATCGGCGCGCCGCAGATGAACTTCCTGAACGGCAGGCTGGACGGCAAGGTGCTGAAACTCGACTGCGGCATGGTGCGCGACGTGCCGGTGGTGTCGCCGGGTGCAGGGGATGCGGTGACGCTCGGCATCCGGCCGGAGGCGATCGGGGTCTCGCTGGACGGGCATGGCGACGAGCAGATCACCGTGCAGAACTACGAACAGCTGGGTGCGGTGACCTATATCTATGGCGCCTTCGCCAATGGCGAGACCCTGACCGTGCAACAGCCCCGGCAGATCCCGCTGAAACGCGGGCAAACGATCGGTGTGACCTTCCACACCGACAGTTTCCACATCTTCGGCCCCGACGAAGTGGCGATGGAGATGACGGCATGAAGTGCGCCCTGATCGGCCTCGGCATGGTCTCGAAGACCTATGGCGATGCGTTGGCGAACAGTGACATCGACCTTGCGTTGGTGCATGCGCGTTCGGCCAAGAGCCGCAAGGCGTTCCTTGAGACATGGCCGACCCTTGGTGCCGCCGAGGCGGAGAGTGTCGAGGCTGTCGCGGCCTCTGACGTGGATTTCGTCATTCTTACAACGCCGCCGAACGCCCGTGCGGAGATCGTCGACACGCTCAGCGCGGCGGGCAAGCCGATCCTGATGGAAAAGCCGGTGGAGCGGACGGTCTCGCAGGCCACGGCCTTGGTCGAGATGTGCGAGGCGCGGGGTGTGCCGCTTGGCATCGTGCTGCAACACCGGGCGCGGCCCGTGGTCGCCGACCTGCGGCGCGTGATGACCGAGCTCGGCCGTCTCCGCGCCGCCGAGGTCAATGTTCCGTGGTGGCGGCCGCAGGCCTATTACAACGAACCGGGGCGCGGCACCTATGCCCGTGACGGCGGCGGGGTGATGATCTCGCAGGCGATCCACACGCTCGACCTGATGTTGTCTCTAACCGGCCCGGTGTCGGCTGTGACTGCCATGGCCGCGACCACGCGGTTTCACGAGATGGAAGCGGAGGATTTCGTTTGCGCCGGCCTGCGGTTCCAGAATGGCGCGGTGGGGCAACTCTTTGCCACCACGGCCAGCTTCCCGGGACGGGGCGAGACCATCACGCTGCACTTCGAACATGGCTCCGCGCATCTCGAAGCCGGGGAGTTGCGGCTGTCGTGGCAGGACGGGCGGTCCGAGACCCTCGGCGCGGCGGCCACCTCCGGCGCGGGCGCGGACCCGATGGCCTTCACTTCCGACTGGCACCGTTTCGTCATCGAGGATTTCGCCACGAGCCTGCGCGACGCCCGCCCGCCGCTGATCCCCGGGCGCGCGGCGCTGGACGTGCACCGGCTCATCGACACGCTGGAACGTTCGGCGCGGTCGGAGCAGACGATCAGACTGTAAGCACCACACAGCCCCGGGCCTGCCCCGGAGCCTCACCGGAATCCCATGAGCTCCCGGGGCAAGCCCGGGACGCGACACAACACGAGAGACCCCATGCCCTTCAAACTCGGCGTCCTTGGCATCGACCATGGCCACATCTTCGGAATGCTCGGCAACATGACCGCGCAGGGCTGCACCTGCACGCACTACTGGACCGACGGTCCCGCCGTCACCGAAGCCAAGTTCAACGAAACCTTCCCGCATCTCGAAAAGGTCCCGGACCGGCGGGCCATCCTCGACGATCCGGCGGTCACGATGGTTCTGATCTCCGCAGTCCCCGCTGACCGGGCCGCGCTGGCCATCGAGGCGATGGAGGCGGGCAAGGACGTGATGGTGGACAAGCCCGGCTGCACCACGCTGGAGCAGCTCGAGGCGATCAAGGCCTGTCAGGCCCGCACCGGCCGCATCTGGTCCGTCAACTTCTCCGAACGCTTCGAGGTCCGCTCGACCACCCGCGCCTCCGAATTGGTCGCCGAGGGCGCGATTGGCCGCGTCGTGCAGGTCGTCACCCTCGCTCCGCACAAGCAGAACCTCAAGACGCGCCCCGACTGGTACTTCAAGCGCGAGCGCTATGGCGGCATCCTCACCGACATCGGCAGCCATCAGGTGGACCAGTTCCTGCATTTCACCGGCTCCACGGAGGTCACGGTCGGCCATGCGCTGGTGGAGAACACCACCATGCCCGAACACCCCGGTTTCCAGGATTTCGGCGAGATGACCCTCGTGGGCGACAAGGGCCATGGCTACCTGCGGCTCGACTGGTTCACCCCGAACGGTCTGCCCACATGGGGTGACGGACGGCTGTTCCTGCTCGGCACCGAGGGCACCATCGAATGCCGCAAGTACACCGACATCGGACAACCGCACCGCACCGACAACCTCTACCTCGTGAACGGCACCGAAAACCGGCATATCGACTGCTCCGACGCCGATCTGCCGTATTTCCCGCGCCTCGTCGCGGACGTGCAGGACCGCACCGAAACCGCCGCGCCGCAGGCGCACACCTTCCGCACCATGCACATCGCCATCTCCGCGCAAATGAAAGCCGAAGCCAAATGACCAGAACCGTTGTCATCGTCGGCGCCGGGATCGGCGAACAGCATATGGCGGGCTTTGCCGCCCTGCCGGAGCTGTTCACGGTCAAGGCGATCTGCGACCTCAATGAAACCCGCGCCAAGGGCGTTGCGGACAAGTACCCCGGCGTCGGCGTCACCGCCGATTTCACCGCCGTTCTCGAAGACCCGGAGGTCGACATCGTCGACATCTGCCTGCCCCCGCACCTGCATTTCAAGACCTGCATGGCGGCGTTGGAAGCGGGCAAGATCGTGGTCTGCGAAAAGCCCATGGTCTCCTCGCTGGCCGAAGCCGATGCGCTGGCGGCGAAGGTTGCAGAGACCGGCGGGTTCCTCTCGCCGGTGTTCCAGTACCGCTACGGCCTCGGCACCGCGCAGCTGCACGCGCTGATCGAGGCGGGGCTGGCCGGGCGCTGTTATGCCGGGTCGCTGGAAACCCATTGGGACCGCGACGCCGCCTATTACGCGGTGGACTGGCGCGGCACATGGGCGGGCGAGCAGGGCGGGGCGCTGCTCGGCCACGCCATCCACATCCACGACCTGCTGCCTTCGGTGCTCGGCCCCGTCGCCCGGGTCCATGCGGAGCTTGCCACGCGGGTTAACGAGATCGAGGTCGAGGATTGCGCCGCGTTGTCGATCCGCATGGAGTCGGGCGCGGTCATCACCTCGTCGGTGACGCTCGGCTGCGCCGGGAACATCAGCCGGTTGCGCCTGATGTTCGAGGGTTTCACGGTGGAATCCTCCCACGCCCCCTATGCGCCCGCAGAGAAAGGTTGGACCTTCACCGCCCGTGCGCCCCGGCAACAGGCGGAGATCGACGCGGTTCTGGCACAGGTTCAATCGGCGAAGACCGGCTACGCGGGCATGTTCGAGGCGCTCTCGGACGCGCTCGACGGCACGCCGGGCCGCGAGGTGACCCTCGTCGACGGTCGCCGCAGCCTTGAGTTCGTCACCGCCTGCTATCACTCGGGCCGCACGGGAATGCCGGTGGTTCTGCCGATCAGCGCGGAGCATCCTCTGTACCAGAGCTGGATGCCGTAAGCACTCTGCCTGCAAATTGGTCGACTATGGCCGCAAACCGCCCGGCGCTGGCGCACGGGCGGTGAACCCGTTGGCGCAGCTTTGGAAGACCGCGTAGCGTTGTCCGGCAACGACCGGGGAGGCCAGCCATGCCCGGGGTCATTCTGATGAACCCGAACAGCAATGCCGCGACGACCGACGCCATGGTCGCCATCGCGTCGCAGATCCTTCCGGATGTCACCGGATGGACCGCACCGGGGGGACCGGGGATGATCACCGGGCCGGACGCGTTGGATGCGGCGGCGCGGCTCATCGGTCAGGCAGAACTGCCGCCCGCCGACGGCGTGATCGTGTCGGCCTTCGGCGATCCGGGGCGGGCTGAGCTGGCGCGGCGGCTTGTATGCCCCGTCGTCGGCATAGGCGAGGCGGCCGCGCAGGAGGCGGCGGCCTTTGGCGCCTTCGCCGTGGCCACCACCACGCCGGGCCTCCAGAGCCGTATCGACGCGTTGATGACGGAACGAGCGGGTGCGGCGCGGTACGTCGGCTGCGTGCTGACGGCGGGCGATCCGCTGGACCTCATGCGGGATGCCGCCGCGCTGGACGCCGCGCTGATGGATGCGACGCTGCGGGCTGCACAGGCCGGTGCTCAGGCGGTGATCGTCGGGGGCGGGCCACTTGGCGAGGCGGCGGACCGGCTCTCGCCGCATGCACCCGTGCCCCTGATTGCGCCGATCCGGGCCGCGGCGCGGATGATGGCGGCGCGGCTCGGCCAGTCCGGAAAAACCTGAGTTGACGATGCCGCTTTATGCGGCAGTGCAGCATCAATCTGCCGAATTCCTGTGCATCACCGCCGAATGCAGTGAGCGGTAACGCCCTCTGACACGTTTCCTCGCTGGCCAGTGCGAAATCACCCTTGTCACCCTCTTGTCATGGTCGCCCCCCGACGGGCTGCCCCGACAAACGAACCCGCGCGGCCAAGCGCGGACATGACAGAGAGGAACAGACAATGAGACTATCCCGGAGCGTCAGCGCTCTTGCCACCGCCGTGGCGCTGTTCTGCGGCACCCTCGCGCAGGCCGAAGGCACGCTGCGGGTCGGCATGACCGCCGCCGACATTCCCCTTACCACCGGCCAGACCGACCAGGGCGGCGAAGGCATGCGTTTCATGGGCTACACGGTCTACGACTCGCTGATCGAGTGGGACCTGACAAGCGCCGACAAGCCCTCCGTGCTGATCCCCGGCCTTGCGACCGAATGGTCGGTGGGCGAGGACCAGCTGACCTGGACGCTGAAGCTGCGCGAGGGCGTGACCTTCCACGACGGCTCGCCCTTCACCGCCGAGGTGGCGGTCTGGAACTTCGACAAGCTGCTGGTGGACACCTCCGAGCAATACGATTCGCGGCAGGCGGCGCAGGGCAAGTCGCGCATTCCCGCCGTGGCCTCCTACAGGGCCATCGACGATCTGACGCTGGAGATCACGACGAAGACACCGGACGCGACGCTGCCTTATCAGCTGGCGTGGATCCTGATGTCGTCCAAGGCGAACTGGGAGGCGATGGACAAGGACTGGGAGAAGGTCGCGGCCTCACCCTCGGGCACCGGCCCCTGGAAGCTGGAAACCTTCGTGCCGCGCGAACGCGCCGTTCTGGTGCCCAACCCGGACTACTGGGACGAGACGCGCATCCCGCAGCTTGACGAGATGGTGCTGATCCCGCTGCCCGAGCCGAACGCCCGTTCCGCCGCGCTGATGTCAGGGCAGGTGGACTGGATCGAGGCGCCCGCGCCGGACACCATCCCGGCGATGGAGGGCAACGGCTTCGTCATCTCCTCGAACGCCTATCCGCACAACTGGACCTGGCACCTGTCGCGGCTCGAAGGGTCGCCCTGGAATGACATCCGGGTGCGCAAGGCCGCGAACATGGCAATCGACCGCGAGAGCATGATGCCGCTGCTCGGCGGGCTGATGGTCCCGGCGAAGGGCTTCCTGCCGCCGTCCTCGCAGTGGTTCGGCAATCCGGAGTTCGACCCCTCCTACAACCTCGACGCGGCCAAGGCGCTGATGGAAGAGGCGGGCTACGGCCCGGACAACCGTCTGACGGTGAAGGCGCTGATCTCGCCGTCGGGGTCGGGCCAGATGCTGCCGCTGCCGATGAACGAATTCGTGCAGCAGAGCCTCGCCGAGGTCTGGATCGACGTCGAGTTCATGGTCGTCGAGTGGAACCAGATGATCAACCTGTGGCGCGCCGGTGCCGCCGATCCGGCGGTCGAGGGCAGCCAGTCGATCAACTTCACCTACTTCATCCAGGACCCGTTCACCGGGCTGATCCGGCACCTCGACTGCAACCTGATCGCGCCCAACGGTACCAACTGGGGCCACTACTGCGACGAGGAGATGCAGGGGCTGTTCGACAAGATCAAGACCACCTTCGATCCCGTCGAACAGGACGCGGTGCTGAAGGCGACGCATGAGAAATACGTCAACGATGCGCTGTTCCTCTTCGTCACGCATGACGTGGCACCGCGGGCGATGTCCCCAAAGGTGAAGGGCTTCGTGCAGGCGCAGAACTGGTACCAGAACTTCTCCTCCATCACCATGGAATGAGGCTTCCCACCCCCGCCCGACCCAAGCGGGCGGGGGCTTTTCCCTGAAAGAACAAGACTGTGCTGACTTACCTGATCCGACGCCTGATCCTCGTCCTTCCCGTGGCCTTTGGCGTCTCCGTCATCTGTTTCATGCTGGTGCAGATTGCGCCGGGCGATCCCCTGACGGCCATCATGCCGGTGGACGCCACCGCCGAGGAACAGGCGGAGATGCGCGCCGCCTATGGCCTCGACAAGCCGCTGCCCGTGCAATACGCGATCTGGATCGGCAACCTGGTGCAGGGCGACATGGGCAAGTCCATCGCCACCGGGCGGCCCGTCGCGGGCGAGGTTTTCGGCGCGGTGCAGAACTCGCTGCTGCTGGCGCTGACCGCCGCGCTCATTGCCTTTCCCATCGGCATCTTCCTCGGTTTCCTCGCGGGGTATTTCCGCGACACCTGGATCGACCGGGCCGTCACGGCGATCTCCATCGCGGGGGTGTCGGTGCCGAATTACTGGCTCGGAATCGTCCTCGTCATCATCTTCTCCGTCAACCTCGGCTGGCTGCCCTCCATGGGCGCGGGGCCGGGGGGCTCGTCCGAATGGGAATGGAACTGGGCGCACATGCGTCACCTGATCCTGCCCGCCGTCACTCTGGCCGTGGTGCCCATCGGCATCGTCTCGCGCACGGTGCGGGCGCTGGCGGGAGACATCCTGACGATGGATTTCGTCATGGCGCTCTACGCCAAGGGCATGAGCCGTGCCGATGTGCTGCGTCACGTCGCCCGCAACGCCGCCGCCACCGCGCTGTCGGTCATGGGGCTGCAACTGGGCTACCTGCTCGGCGGGTCGATCCTGATCGAGACGGTGTTCAACTGGCCCGGCTCAGGCTTCCTGTTGTCCAACGCCATCTTCCAGCGCGACCTGCCGCTGTTGCAGGGCACCATTCTCGTGCTGGCGCTGTTCTTCGTGGCAATGAACCTGATCGTCGACGTGGTGCAGGCCGCCATCGACCCCCGCATTCAAAGGACCTGACCCATGGCCCTTTCCGAGACTCTCGCCGTCGAACCCGCCCCGGTGGCCAAGCCGCAGGGCTATTGGGCCGGCGTCGGTGCGCGGCTCATGCGCGACCCGCTGACGATGCTCTGCGCCGGGGTGGTGCTCGCGCTGATCCTCGCCGCGATCTTCGCGCCGTGGCTCGGGCTTGCCGATCCCTACAAGGGGTCGATGATCGCCCGCCTGAAGCCTTTGGGGACCGAAGGCCACCCGCTCGGCACGGACGAGCAGGGCCGGGACATGCTGGCCCGATTGATCTACGGCGGGCGGCTGACGCTGTTCATCGGGTTGATGCCGGTGGTCTTCGCCTTCTTCATCGGCTCCGCCCTCGGGATCGTTGCCGGCTATGTCGGCGGCATGACCAACACCATCATCATGCGCACGGTGGATGTGTTCTTTGCCTTCCCCTCCGTTCTGCTGGCCATCGCCATTTCCGGGGCGCTGGGGGCGGGCATACTGAACAGCCTCGTCTCGCTGACCATCGTCTTCGTCCCGCCGATCACCCGCGTCGCCGAAGCCGTCACCTCCGGTGTCCGGGCGCTTGACTACATCGACGCCGCCCGCGCCACCGGGGCCAGCGCCTGGACGGTGATCCGGGTGCATGTCATCGGCAACGTGCTCTCGCCGATCTTCGTCTATGCCAGCTCGCTGACCAGCGTGTGCATGATCCTTGCCGCCGGCCTGTCGTTTCTTGGCATCGGCGTGCGCCCACCGGAACCGGAGTGGGGGCTGATGCTCAACACCCTGCGCTCGGCGATCTACGTCAACCCGTGGCTCTCGGCGCTGCCGGGGGTGATGATCTTCATCACCTCGTTGTGCCTGAACCTGCTGAGCGACGGCCTGAGGAGTGCCATGAATGTCCGCGACTGAATACGCCCCTACGAAGGATACGGGCGGCCCGGCCCAGCCGCTGCTGATCGTGAAGGACCTGCAAAAGCACTTCCCGGTGCGGGGCGGTCTGCTGGGCCGCACGCAGGCGAAAGTGCAGGCGGTCGATGGAGTCTCGTTCGAGGTGAAGAAGGGCGAGACCCTCGGCATCGTCGGCGAGAGCGGCTGCGGCAAGTCCACGACTGCAAAGCTGCTCATCGGCCTGACCGAGAAGGACAAGGGCGACATTATCTTCGACGGGTTGCCGCTCGGCCGGGCCCTGCCGCTGAAAGAGTTGCGCAAGGGCGTGCAGATGGTCTTTCAGGACAGCTATGCCACGCTGAACCCCCGCCTGACCATTCTCGACTCCGTGGCCTTCGGAGCCAGGGTGCAGGGGCTGGGTGATCCGCAGGGGCTGGCGCGGAAGATGATGGACCGCGTCGGGCTCGACCCGGACCGCTTTGCCCACCGCTATCCGCACGAACTCTCCGGCGGTCAGCGGCAGCGGGTGAACATCGCCCGGGCGCTGGCCATGTCGCCGCGCCTCGTGGTGCTGGACGAAGCCGTTTCGGCGCTCGACAAGTCGGTTGAGGCGCAGGTGCTGAACCTGCTGTCGGACCTGCGCGACGAGTTCGGCCTGACCTACATCTTCATCAGCCACGACCTCAACGTCGTGCGCTATATCTCCGACCGCATCCTGGTCATGTACCTTGGCGAGGTGGTGGAGGTGGCGCCGGTGGACAGCATCTGGCAGAGCCAGGCGCATCCCTACACGCGCTCCCTGTTCGGGGCGATGCCTTCCATGGACCCGGAAAACCGCACGATGGAGCCGCCGCTGACCGGCGATCCGCCCAACCCGATCAACCCGCCGTCCGGCTGCCGTTTTCATACCCGCTGCCGCTTTGCCTCCGAGATCTGCAAGAGCAAGGCACCACGCCTCGCGGGGCTGGCGGCCAATGCCGCGCACAGGGTTGCCTGTCACCTGCACGACACGGGGTCTGGCCATCCGAGGGCCGGGCAGGGGGTGCCGGAATGACCAACCTGCTCGACATCCGCAACCTGACGGTCCGCTTCACCGGCAAGCGCACGGTGCATGCGATCAACGATGTTTCGCTCACCATGCAGCAGGGCGAGACGCTGGCGCTGCTCGGTGAGAGTGGCTCCGGCAAATCGGTGACGCTGAAGGCCTTGCTGGGCCTGCTGCCGCCGAAGCGCACGCAGATCGAAGGGTCGATCCACATGGGCGGCACCGACGTGCTGTCGCTCTCCGGCAAGGCGCTGCAACGCTACCGGGGCGGCGATGTGTCGATGGTGTTCCAGGAACCGGCGTTGGCGCTGGACCCGGTTTACACCGTGGGCCACCAGATCGCCGAGGCAGTGATGCGGCACAAGGGGGTCTCGAAGGCCGATGCGCTCTCGACCGCGCTCGACATGCTCGACCGGGTGCGCATCCCCTCGGCCAACCGCCGGTTGCACAATTATCCGCACGAACTCTCCGGCGGAATGCGGCAGCGGGTGATGATCGCGCTGGCGCTGGCCTGCCGCCCCCGGCTCTTGCTGGCGGACGAGCCGACCACGGCGCTCGACGCCACGGTGCAGATCCAGATCCTGCTGCTCCTGCGCGAGTTGCAGAAAGAGTTTGGGATGGGGGTGATCTTCGTCACCCATGACATCGGCGTGGCGGTGGAAATCTCCGAACGCGTCGCGGTCATGTACGCCGGGCAGATCGTCGAGGAGGGCACCACGCGGGAGATCATCCGCGACGGGATGCACCCCTATACGCAAGGGCTTCTGGCGGCCAACCTGCATGATGTGGAGCGCGGAACCCGGCTCAACGCCATCCCCGGTGCGCCGCCCGCGCTGGAGGTGAAACCGGATGCCTGCTCCTTTGCCCCGCGCTGTGCCAGGGTAACCGAAGCCTGCCGCGGGGGGCTGCCGCCGATGCGCGAACCCTGGGCGCGGCGCCGCGTCGCCTGCCTGCACGCGGAAACCCCGATTGCCGCCGAATGAGGCCCTGAATGCTTCTCGAAACCGATCCTTACCGCTGTTTCATGCCTTATCCGCCGGTGGCCGTTGCGCATGGCACCGGGCCGCTGGACGGGCTGACCCTCGCGGTCAAGGACATCTACGACGTGACGGGCTATCGCACCGGCTCGGGCTGTCCCATGGCGCTGGCCATGTCGGAGGTGAAGACCACGACCGCCCCGGCGGTGCAGGCGCTCCTCGACGCGGGCGCGCGCTTTGTCGGCAAGACCCATACGGACGAGCTCGCCTGGTCCATGTACGGCATGAACGCGCATTTCGGCACGCCGGTGAACCCGGCCGCGCCGGACCGCATTCCCGGTGGTTCCTCCTCCGGGTCCGCCTGCGCGGTGGCGGGCGGGCTTTGTGACATTGCCGTTGGCAGCGACACCGGCGGTTCGGTCCGTGCGCCCGCAAGCTTCTGCGGCATCTGGGGCATTCGGCCGACCCATGGTTTGATCCCGCTGACCGGCGTACAGCCACTCGCGCCGTCCTATGACACCTGCGGCCTCTTTGCCCGCGACGGCGACACGCTACAGCGGGCCATGGCGGTGCTGCTCGGCGAGGACTCCGCGCCTGTGCCGGATCAGCCGGACTGGCTTTGGCCCGCCGACATGCACAAGCAACTCGGTCCCGAGGCGCGGGCGGTCTGCGCGGCGGCCTTCGACGGGATACCGGCGCGGGAGGTGCTGATCTACCCCGACCCGCGCGGCAGGGAAGCGGCGTTCGAGATGTTCCTGACCACCATGGGCGGCGATGCCCGGGACGCCATCGTGCCGTTCATCCGCGCCTCCGGCATGCCGCTGGTGCGCGGCATCGACGGGCGGGCCGATGCGGCGGAGGCGTTGACGGATGCCCAGATCGCCGCGGCCGGTGCCGCAAGGGCCGCGTTCCGCGCACGGGCGGCGGAGATCCTCGGCACTTCGGGCGTCTTGCTCGCGCCTACGGTTCCGGATGCGCCCTTCCGGCTGGATGCGCCCGTGGAGGTCTTTGACAGCTACCGGCTCGAAGCGCAGAAGATGCTCTGCGTGGCGGGTCTGGCGGGCCTGCCGCAGGTGACCTTCCCGGCGGGCCGCGTCGACGGTGCGCCCTACGGCGTCTCGCTGATCGGCCCGCGCGGCTCCGACCTGTCCCTGATCCGCCATGCCATGGCACTGGCGGACCGCAAGGTGCCCGCATGAGCTGCTCTGTCGAGGCGAAACTGGCGGCGATGGGACTGGCCCTGCCGCCTTCCGCTCCGTCGCGGGCGCTGTTCCTGCCGGGCAAGATCAGCGGCAACCTGCTGTTCCTCTCCGGGCAGATCTGCGAATGGGAAGGCGTGCCGCAGTACTTTGGCCCGATCGCCCCGGGTTTCGACGTCACCGAAGGGCAGGCCGCCGCCCGTATGTGTGCGCTGAACCTGCTCTATTGCATCAAGACCGTCGCCGGATCGCTGTCGCGGGTTTCGGGTGTCATGAAACTGAACGGCTATGTCGCCGCGACGGCGGAGTATGGCGAGGGACCGTTCATCGTCAATGGCGCCTCAAAGTTGTTCATCGACCTCTATGGCGAGGCGGGACGCCATGCCCGCACAGCCGTCAACGTCGCCTCGCTGCCCGCCAATGCGCTGGTGGAGGTCGAAGCGGTGGTGGAGTTGCGCTAACGCTTCGGCGCGGTGATCAGCCCGTAGTCGCCCGGCTCGCGGTGCGCGGCGAAGTTGAAGATATTGGCGCGGATCTCGGCGCAGCGGTCGAGATCGACGCGGGCGGTGATGACCTCGTCCGCCACAGTCGCGGCCTGAGCCACGATCTCGCCGGTGGGGGCGACGATGCAGCTGCCGCCGATCAGGTCGCAGCCCTCTTCCCTCCCTGCTTTCGCCGCCGCCACCACCCAGAGCCCGTTCTGATAGGCCCCGGCCTGCAGCGACAACGCATTATGGAAATGCTGCAAGTGGTCGTGTTCCGGCGCGGGCGGGTAGTGCTGCGGCGTGTTGTAGCCAAGCATCACCATCTCCGCGCCGCCAAGGCCGAGCATCCGCCAGGTTTCCGGCCAGCGCCGGTCGTTGCAGATGCACATCCCGAGCCGCCCGCCCGCGCCGTCGAACACGGGAAAGCCGAGGTCGCCTTTTTCGAAGTACCGCTTTTCAAGATGCTGGAAGGCCCGCCAAGGCTCGTTTTCGCGGTGGCCGGGGAGGTGGATCTTGCGATACTTGCCCCGGATCACGCCGTTTTCAACGAAGATCGCGGTATTGAAATAGCGCCCCTCGGGCGTTTTCTCCGCATAGCCGAGGTGGAAGGCCACGCCGAGCCGGGCCGAGAGGTCGAACAGTGGCTGCACCTCCGGGTTGGGCATGGCCGTCTCGAACCAGCGGTCGATCTCTTCGGGGTCCGTCATGAACCAGCGCGGGAAGAAGGTGGTCAGGGCCAGTTCGGGGAAGACCACCACCCGCGCCCCCCGCTCATGCGCTTCGCGAAGCATCGTGCACAGGCGGGCAACGGCGCTGGAGCGCGGTTCGTCGCGGGCGATTGGGCCCAGCTGGGCACAGGCGGTGATGAAGTGGCGTTGGGTCATGAGGGTCTCCCGGGTGTCCGGGACAGGTCAGCATGGGCTGTGGGGATTGTCAGCCGCAACCCGCCGCGCCAGTCTGCACCTCCGGCAGTGCTGCCGGCTTTTCAGGCATCCAGCTGCCGCGCGACATCCAGAAGGCGGGCCTCCGCCCCGGGACCGGCGATCAATTGCATGCCCACCGGCAGGCCCGCCACGCGGCCCGCCGGAAATGCCAGCGCGGGCAGGCCCGCCGCGTTGACCCAGCCGGTATAGACCGCGTGTCCGCGGGGGCCGACGGTTTGGCCGTCGATCCTGTCCGGGAAAGCCTCCCCCGCGGGCCAGGGCATCGCCGCGGCGGTCGGCATCAGCACGGCGTCGAAGCCCCAGAGCCCGCGCACCGCCTCGCGCAGGGCGTACACGCGTGTCAGGGCCGCGAAGAGGTCAACGGCCGTCAGTGCCGCGCCGCGCTGTGCCATGGCCTTGTACTTGTCCGCGGCCGCCTCCATCACCGCCGGATCGCGGCGGGCGAGGTGGGCCAGGCCGATGTCCGCGATGCTGCCCCAGACCTCGTTCAACGGATCGAGATCGAGCGGCAGATCGCCGGTTTCGACCACGTGGCCAAGTGACCGGAGTCTCTCCATCGTCTCGGAGAAACACCCGAGGATTCCGGGATCGCAGGGCGCGTCGGGGAGCCGCGCCACGGCGAGGATACGCAACGGTCCCGATGCCACGGCGGGCAGGGGGAACAGGACCGACTGCAGCAGCGCAAGATCGCGGGCGGAGCGGCAAACGGGGCCGACCGTCTCGAAATCGAGCAGCACCTGCGGCAGGCCGCCGCCCCGCGCCACGGTGCCGATTCCGGGTTTCAGTCCCCAAAGGCCGGTATAGCCGCAGGGCCGCCGGATCGAGCCGCCGCCATCGGTGGCCAGACCCGCTGCCGCCATGCCGGAGGCCACTGCGGCGACCACCCCGCCGGAGGACCCGCCCGGGGTCAGGGCCGGATCGAACGGATTGCCCGTGACGCCGAAGGTGGCGTTGCCGGTGTAGCCCTCGACGGCGAATTCCGGCGTATTGCCCTTGCCGAGCACGATCGCCCCGGCCTGCCGCAGCCGCGCCACCGGGACTTCGTCATGGTCCGGCACCCGCCGGGCCAGGGCAGCGTTGCCCCAGGCGGTGGGCAGACCGGCAGCAACGAGGTTGTCCTTGACGATCACCGGCAACCCATCGAGCGGCCCGAGCGGGGTCCCGGCGGCCCAGCGGTCCCGCGCTGCCTCGGCCCGCGACAGGACATCCTCCGCGCGGGCGGAGAAGGCGTTCAGCGACGGATTGTGCGTCTCGATGGCGGCAAGGTGGTCTGCCATGATCCGGGCCGGATCGGTGCTCCCTGAGCGGAAGCCATCCAGCAGGGCGCAGGCATCGGGCAGGGCATGCCCCGTCATGCAGCCATGATCCGGCAGCTGATCGTGCCCAGCCCCTCGATGGTGCCGGTGACGTCTGTGCCGGTGGGGTGGTAGGTGCAGCCGGTGAGCGAGCCGGTGATGACGATCTGTCCCGGCTGCAGACCGCCACAGTGATCGCCCACGTGCTCGACAAACAACGCAAGGTTGGCGAGGGCCGAGCCGCCGGGAACGTCCAATGCGCCGTCGATCACGTGATCGCCGCAGCGCTGGCTGGCGGTGAGGGTGCCGAAATCGCTGCCGTCCCAGTCCTCCAGCGCCGGACCGACGACCAAACCGTCGTTCAGTTGCATGTCCATCAGCTTGAACAGCGGATCGGGCGCGTCCCCGTCCAAACGTGTGTCCACCAGCTCCAGAACGACGCGGGGCCGGAAAAAGTCCTGCGGGGTGTCCATCATGCCGGGGGCGCGCGGCCGGATCAATTCGAAGGCGACTTCCAGTTCGATCCCGAGCCTGCCCCGGGCGGGGACCTCCTCTCCGGAGGCGTAGACGCGCCGTTGCGGGATCGGTGCAATCATCGGCTCGCCCGGGAACAGCGGGCCGACCTTGAACCCGGCGACCGGGCCGAGCTGTGCGGTGACGTTTGTCTGCACGGCGAGGGCCTCGGCGTAGGACGGCAGGACCAGCGCGGAGACATCGGCGCGGGTGCCGCTGTCGCGGGCCTGCAGGAGGGCATTGGTCAATGTGTCGGCGAGGGATGTCATGATCTTACCTTCAAGCGGCGGGCCCGGGACGTGATTTCGGATGGCGGGAGTCAGCCCTGCCGGGCTGCGAGTGCGGCGCTGTCGGGCGCCGTTTGATCCTTGGTGTGCCAGAAGCCTGCGCAGGGCGCAACGGTCACGGCGCGCGGCGCGTCAGGAACCCGCCGGGACGTGCTCTGCGTTCACTTGTCTGCCTTCGGTTTGAGCGGCCGGATCAGGTCGAGGGCCTTGTCGAATGCCGCATCCTCGATCCCGTCGACCTCCAGCGCCCCGTGCAGACGCATCGGGTCGCCTTCGACGAGGACGGTATTGCTCTGCCGGGCGACCTGGGTTCGGAGGCCGAGCGCATGAAGGCGGTCGAGCAAGGCGTCGAAGCCCGGGTCATCGGCAGACATGTCATGGTCGATCAGGGCGCGGCGAAAATCCTCCCGCGTGTCGAACTGGTGCGGCTGCGGCGGATCGGAGGCGGGCGCGGCCCCGGTTTCGGCCTGCAGGATCAGCCGGGTGGGCGCATCCGCGGGCAGGGCCTTGAGGGCGTCCTGAAGTTCCTGACGTGTCTTGCGATCCATGGTCGACCAACCCCCGGGGTTCGTTCCGCCGAACCCGTGTTCAATTCTAGTCACGTTCCAAGGTGCCAGACAATCGGCGGAATCCGCATCAGCCCCGCGCCTTGACGGATATCCGGCACCGAGGGCAGCTTGCGCGCCGCCCGCACAAGCTCTTCGATCAGGTCGGCCAGCGCGATCTGCGGATGCGCCTCGAGGATCAGCGCCGCCATCCCGGAGACGATCGGCGTGGCCATCGACGAGCCGTTCCACGCCTCGTACCCGCCCCCCATGACGCAGGAGCAGACCTCCTTTCCCGGTGCCACGATGTGCGGAACCGAGTAGCTGACCCCGTCCGGCATCAGCGTGCCGCCGCCGGACGAACTCCAGACCCGGCCATCGCGGGTGGAGGCGCCGACGGCCAGCACATCGGCGTAGTTTCCCGGGCTGCGCGTGGTGTTCGGCCCTTCGTTGCCGACAGCGATCACCGGCAACACGCCCATGCGCCGGGCCAGCGCGATCGTCGGTTTCATCGAGCCGTCATAGCCGTGCAGACCCGCCGACATGTTGATGATCGAGACTTCCGGCTGCTGGACCACGAAATCGAGGGCGAAGATGAAGTCGGAGACATTGCCAAGCCCGCGCGGCAGCATGACGTAGTTCATCAGGTCCGCCCCTGGGGCCACACCCACCGCAGAGCCGGCAACGAGCCCCGCGACGTGGGTTCCGTGCCCGTCGGTGTCCCGCGTGGTGATGGCACGCGGGGTGTTGGTGGTCCGGTCGAGCTCCCACGCCGTGGTGATCCGCCCGTCGATCTCGGGCACCGCCTTGATGCCCGTGTCGAGGATCGCGACCCCGACACCCGTGCCGCGTCCGGTGAACCCGGCGTCACGGGCGGCGGTCAACCCCACCGCGTCGAGATGCCAGGCATCCACGGCGCTGGCGTCACTGACCGACAAACCGCTGGCCACAGGCGGGATGATGGACAGCGGCAGGTCCTCGACCACGTCATACTCCGGCAAGGATTGCCGCAGGCTGTCCAGTGCATCCGGGTCTTCCATGTCGAAGACCATGACGCCGGTGGCCGAAGTGGTCTCCTCAGGGTGGGCCACGAGGGTCGCGTCGAGACTGGACAGGGCGCTGACCGGGTCCATGCCCCGGTTTTGCACCCCGATGCTGCGCCGGACGGATTTGACCCGGGCCACCTGCCGCGCCCGCGCCTCCGGCGCCGGCGAGACATCGGCAAGACTCAGGGAGGCGACGACGATGTCGTTCCTCGGCAAGGCAAGATATCGGGCCATGGCACGCCTCCCCCGGTTCCCTCGCGGTGCGTTTAGTGCGCCGTTTTCACGTGGACGGACAGGCTCGGATCGCCCGCCCGCGACAGCGGGAACCGCGTCATGCCGTCCTTGCCGCGGACAAGATCGAGACGCGCGGCAAGCTGGCGGCCTTCGACGGCGTGGCGGTCGACTTCGAAGGCGGTCGAGAACACGCCCTGCTTGCGGCAGGTCGCGCATTCGCGCGGCGACTTTGGCTGGAACATCGCCCGGGTGGCGATGGGTTCGCCATCGGCGGTGAGCGTGATGCGGAAGCTGCCCGGAATGTCGAGCCGGTTGATGCCGTCGATGGAGACCAGAATGCGGTCCGGATCGACGATGCGCAGGCCCTTGTGCGAGCGCTCCGACAACACCAGCGGGACGACCGGCGCGGGGACCGTCTCGCCCGGCGGGTGCAGGTAGTCGGCGTCCATCTCCGCCACGATGTCGATGGTCTTCGGCACCGTGTAGCTGAAAGGTTTCAGCCCGTTGAGGATCGGGTCGGTGATCCAGTCGACCCTGCCGTCCACCAGCGTCTTGAAATCGGCGACGGTGGTGCCGGAATGCGCCTGCTGCCAGCGCCACCACAGCCGGTCCCAGTTGCAATGGAAGAACCAGAACAGCGGATCGAAGGCCGCCCATTCCTGCTCGGCCAGCGTCGTGCCGCAGGCCACGTGGCCGTTGTCATGGGCGCGGATGATCGCGCCGTAGACCGGCCAGCCGTTGAACCCCTCCCACCGGCCGGCGCCGAGTGCCGCGGCGATGTCGCCCGGCACATCCGAGTTCACGAGTTCGGCGAGAATGTCCGGCCCGTCATCGCGCAGGGTGCTGCTGCCCGCGGCGGCAAAGACCGAGCCGTCCGGCGCGAGCAGGTCGCGGGGGAAGGTGTATTTGTCGAAAGGCGGCTTCGTCAGCACCTCGGGGAATTCACCGCTGGCGATGTCCCAATACGGCAGGGTGACCTCCTCGCAGCCTTCGATGGAGCGCAGCGCGTCCTCGAACAGTTGCAGGTAGGCCCGGTGCCACGGGTTGTAGGCGTCCTCGTGGTGGCGGCAGTTCAGCGGCGCCGGGAACCAGTGGATGCCTGCAAGATTGAAGTACCCCATGGGATTGGACGGATCGCTGGTGTCCAGCGCCATGATGCCCTCGAACGCCTTGCGCAGCGTGGCAAGCTCCTCGGTGCCTTCCTCGTAATCCGCGATGTTGCGGCGGATGCGGCTGGCGCCGCTGGCGGTCAGCAGTCTGTCTTCCGTCTGGGGCGCCACGCCGCGCGGGTAGTCGTCCCGCATCCAGTTGTAGAAGGTCTCCACCTGCTCCGCGGGCCAGCGCCGGGACGGTTGCGGCGGCATGTTGCCGTCGCGGACCTGGAAATAGATGTTCAACGCGCTGTCCTTCACCCCCTGATAGGTGCGCAGGTCGACGCCCCGGCTTTCCATGCATTGCATGTCCTGCTCTTCGAACAGGAACCGGATGTCCTTGAGATAGGTTGGATGCTCGATCGGATGCATGATGCCGTTCCTTTCACTGTCGGCCGCGCAGGCCGGGATAGAATTGGACCCAGACGTTGTCCGTGCTGGCGTGCTGCAGATGGCAGGCAAAGCACGCGTCGTCGGGGAAGGGCAAAACAGGCCAGCGAAGCGCGGTTCATGGCTGCCTCACCGCACGGCCACGCGCCTTTGACCACCCGGGGTCGCCAGGCGTGCGACCGATCCCGACCGGGGCCGGTTCGGTCAGGTCAGGCGCGCCCTTTCCGAAATGAAGGGCCTGCAACGGTTGTGTCAAATCTGGATCGTTCGAACGTTTGCGGGAACGCCACAGGCCGACAACAGACTGAGCCAATTCCAGGTCCTCCCAATAAAATCATTTTCTTCTCAATGCTGGTGCGCTGACTGGACTCCTCCCGTGCCATCCGGCAGCCCGATTTCGACGATCTGCATCATCCCCTGGTCCTCGTGATCGAGAATGTGACAGTGCAAGACGTATTTTCCGATGTAGCGCTGGTAACGGGTGCGGACCTTGATCCGGTAGGGTGTGCCCGCTGTCATGGTCGCAAAGATCGTATCCTTCCAGGTCCCCTTGAGTCCGGCATAGATCGAAGTGTTGCCGGGGTCGTCGGTGCTGACGTCATTGCCGTCGGGGTCGAGGATCTCGATGATCTGGAAGGGGTTCACGTGGATGTGGAACGGGTGCCCCGCAAGGAAGGACCGGATCTGCCATTCCTCGGTCGCGCCAAGCGGCAGCAGGTGGTTGACCACGTCTGGATCGAAGGGTTTCGGGTCGATCAGCGTTCCGGAATCATCGAAGCTGCCGATCTCGAAACTGGTCGGGCTGGCGGCCGTGTCGATGAAGAACCCGACGCGACGTATGGTGTCCGTCCGGGTGTCCATCAGGGACGGGTGCGGCACGAAGCGGGTGAGTTTCAGCCCGTCCCGCAGGTCGGCGACGATCTCGCTCGCAACGTCCGTCGGCATGTAGGCCTGCGCGGCATTGACCAGCGCATCGGTCAGCGTCGCACGGGTATCGCCGCCCGCCGCCGGGCCGTCCGCGACCTCCACGAAGCCGAGCAGCTTGCGGCTCTTGGGAACGGCGCTCACCGTCTCGTTGCCGGGGGCGTCGCCGTCGATCACACAATAGTTGCCCGGCTCCGGGAAGACCATGAGCAGGTCCTCGCGATACCCGGGATGCAGCCGCGCCGCGCTCTGCGTCCGGATCGCCGCACGGGTCAGGCCATCGGTGGCCATGGCGTATTGGTCGATGGGGTCCGGTGCGCAGACGTCGTCGACGAAGTCCGCCTGACCGGCCTCGTCCCGCGTCGACAGCCTCGGCAGGTCTGTTCCTTCGGGCAGCTGCACCTTGTGGAACCGCAGGTTGACCGAGTCGCGCACACCCGCATGGATGACCCGCCAGCGTTCGGGCTCGCCCGCGACGGCATCCCGGAATGTCGGCACCACAAGGCCGTTGATCGTGGTGAACCGGCCGGATTTCGTCCAGTCTGTCGGGCCGAACTGGTCGTACCCTTCGATGGTGCCCACATCCGAGGGATCGCAGACCCACGCCCCCGCCGGCGTCTTCTTGATCTTGTTGTTGCTGTCCCGGCAGGCGTACTGGATCTGCTGCAGCAGCACCACGCGCTCCCGGAAGGCGGAGCCGTCTTCCCGGACCAGCAGCGTGTCGATATCGCCGTTCTTCGTGGGGTCCGGAAAGCGGTTCCCCTTGATGATCATCGCCCCGGCCATGCCGCTGGAGACCTGGAGCGCGGTGGAGCCGTGAAGATGCGGATGATACCAGAAGGTTCCGGCGGGGTGGTCCGTGGGGATGTTGTACTCGTAGGTAAAGGTCGTGCCGGGCACGATTTTCAGCAGGACGTTGTCCGAGTTCCCCGTTGGACTGATCCAGAGCCCGTGGGTGTGCATGTTCGTGGAATTGAAGCAGTGCGGAACATTGACGTTGTCCGTCAGCTCCGCGCAGGAGGGATCGTTCCGAGGCAGCTCGTTCACGATGGTCAGCCGGAAGGTGTTGCCGGGTGCCAGTTCCACGGTCGGGGCGACGAAGGGAACCGCGACGCGCGTGCTGTCCCCCTGGTAGGCGCGCAGCCGGACCTTGTCCATCCGCCCGCTCTCCGGGTTGCGGATCTGACCGTCGACCATCCGGGCGTGGACGGTCCAGGCAACATCGCCCGGGACCCCGGAACTGAGCACCGTTGGCGAGTTTCGCCCGGCCAGTATGGCATAGGCGGGGTTTTCGACCACGGGCGTGTCCTGCGCACCGGCGACAACGGGCAAATGCGCCAGAAGAAACGCCGCAACGAGACTGCACGGGCGAGGGAAATGCAATGGGATTGCCGGTGAATGAAACATAATGACTCCGGAAGAATAGGAATCAACCATAGCATGAAGCTACAAAAAATGCGCTCTCAAAAAGGTATCTCCCTGATGGAGAGTCGTAGCCCGGACCGCTCCCTCATTGCAGTTTGCAAGGTCCCGGTCGGCCCTGAATCCGCCACGACCACTGATGATCCTGCCGACCGCGGCAGTGGGCAGATGTTTTCCGGTGGCGCGGCGGGATCAGGCCGAGTCGGGCGGAGGGGCGAAAAAACTCCCATCAAAGCATCTTCCATTCCGCCGACTTCTTTGATCCAAATGGCGGGAGGACCGACCGGACCGCGACGGGGACATCCCATGCCGCGCGTGACCGGACGCCGGTCCCGGATCAGTGCACCCGGGACAGCGGCGCAGCGGCAAGACACGAAGGAGACAACATGCGGTATCATAGTCCAACGAGCTTTGAGGATGCCTGGGGGATCGCGGCGGCAGCTTCCGGTGTCACGCGGTTCCTTGCGGGGGGCACGGATGTGCTGGTTCAGATGCGGGCCGGGATGGTGCTGCCGGACGACCTGATCGACCTCAAGAAGATCGCGGGCGTCTCTGACATCGCCCGCACCGAGGACGGCGGCTGGCGGATCGGCATTGCTGTACCCGGGATTGCCCTCGGGGCGCATGCGGCGCTGAAGGCGGACTGGCCCGGCGTGGTCGAGGGCATGGAACTGGTCGGCTCGACGCAGATCCAGGGCCGCGCGACGCTGGCAGGCAACCTGTGCAACGGCTCACCGGCGGCGGACAGCGTGCCCGGCCTCGTGGCTGCCGGTGCCACGGTGGAGGTCACCGGCCCGGATGGCACCCGCACGGTCCCGGTCGAGGAGGTTCCGGCGGGGCCGGGCAAGACCACCCTCGCCAAGGGCGAACTCATCAGCGCGATCCTGTTGCCACCGCGAGGGGACAAGGGCGGCGACGCCTATCTGCGCTTCATCCCCCGCACCGAGATGGACATCGCTGTGGTGGGCGCGGCGGTCAGCCTGACACTCGATGGCGAGACGGTCTCTGCCGCCCGCGTGTCGCTGGGTGCGGTGGCCCCGACCGTGATCTTCGTTCCCGAGGCAGCGCAGGCCATCGTCGGCACGACGCTGGACGAGGCGGCGCTGAACGCCATCGAGGCCGCCGCCAAGGCCGCCGCCAAACCCATCAGCGACAAGCGCGGCACCGCCGAGTTCCGGACGGAGATCGCCGGCGTGTTGGCAAAGCGGGCCGCAAAGATCGCCTACGCCCGCGCGAAGGGAGAAAAAGCATGAGCAAGATCCACGTATCCACGACCATCAACGGCGACGCGGTCGAATTCCTCGCCGATCCGCGCGAGACGCTGCTGGACTGCCTGCGCGACCACGTGGGCCTGACCGGCTCCAAGGAAGGCTGCGGCACCGGCGATTGCGGCGCGTGCAGCGTCGAGCTCGACGGAACGCTGGTGTGTTCCTGCCTCGTGCTGGGTGTCGAGGCCGATGGCAAGTCCGTTTCGACCATCGAGGGCATGGCGGACGGCAACGCGTTGCACCCGCTGCAGCGCAAGTTCATCGAACATGCGGCGCTGCAATGCGGCTTCTGCACGCCGGGTATCCTCGTCGCGGCGAAGAAGCTGCTGGAGGTCAACCCCGACCCGACCGAGGACGAGGCCCGCTATTGGCTGGCAGGCAACCTGTGCCGTTGCACCGGCTATGACAAGATCATCCGCGCCGTCATGGATGCGGCGGCGGAACTGCGTCAGGAGGTGGCGTGATGGCGAAAGATGAGCTGAACACATTCAAACTGGTCGGCACCCGTCCGGACCGCCCCGATGGTCTCGACAAGGTCACGGGCCGCGCGCGCTATGGCGCGGATTTCTCGCTGCCGGGGATGCTCT
This sequence comes from Tropicibacter sp. S64, assembly GCF_049803835.1. Taxonomy (NCBI): domain Bacteria; kingdom Pseudomonadati; phylum Pseudomonadota; class Alphaproteobacteria; order Rhodobacterales; family Roseobacteraceae; genus Tropicibacter; species Tropicibacter sp. S64. The sequence goes on from NZ_JBNAGK010000016.1 coordinate 107,717, forward strand.
GGGGCGCGGTCGTGCGCTCGCCGCATGCCCATGCGAGGATCGTCCGCATCGACGCCACGAAGGCGCTGGCGCTGGAGGGGGTGAAGGCGGTGGTCACCCGCGCCGACTTCCCCGAGGGGCTGTCCGGCGAGGACTGGAACCTGCAGGAAAACACGATTGCGGGGGAAAAGGCGCTTTATGACGGCCATGCGGTGGCTGCCGTCGCCGCCACCTCGAAGCTGATCGCGGAGGAAGCCGCCCGGCTCGTCGAAGTGGAGTACGAGGTGCTGCCCCACGTCACCGACGTCGACGCGGCCATGGCGGATGGCGCTCCGGTGATCCGCGAAGGCGCCGCCGACGCGACCGTGCCGGAGGGGCTGCACCCCAACGTGGTCAAGTACATGGAATTCGGGCGCGGCGATGTCGAAGCCGGGTTCGCCGAGGCCGATCTGGTCATGGAGAAGTCCTACAAGACCGAGGCCACCCACCAGGGCTACATCGAGCCGCACGCCTGCGTCGGCCAGATGGGTGCGGACAACAAGGGCGAGATGTGGGTCTGCACGCAAGGGCAGTGGTTCATCCGCAAGATGTGCACCGCCGTGCTGGGCATCGAGGCCTCTCAGCTGCGCGTGACCCCTTCGGAGATCGGCGGCGGCTTTGGCGGCAAGACGACGATCTTCATGGAGCCGTTGTCGCTGGCCCTGTCGAAGAAGGCGGGCGGCCGTCCGGTCAAGATCGTCATGACCCGTTCCGAGGTTCTGCGTGCCACCGGCCCGACCGCGTCGGCGTCGATGGACGTCAAGATTGGCATGAAGAAGGATGGCACCATCACCGGGGCCAAGGCGGTGTTCCGCATGCAGGGTGGCGCCTTCCCCGGTGCGCCGGTGGACATGGCGCTCTACTGCGCCTTTGCCGGGTACAAGCTCACGAATGTGCAGCACATTGGATACGATGTTCTGGCCAACCGCCCGAAATGTGCCGCCTACCGCGCACCGGGCTCGCCCATGGGCGCTTTTGCGGTTGAAAGCCTCGTGGACGAAATGTGCAGGGAGCTGAAGCTGGACCCGATCGAGGTGCGCCTGAAAAACGGCGTGAAGACCGGGGATCAGGCATCCTACGGGCCGAAATTCGGCTCCATCGGCCTGACCGAGGTGCTGGAGGCGGTGAAGGATCACTCGAACCTGAAGGCTGAATTGGGCGAGAACCAGGGCCGCGGCTTTGCCGTGGGCTACTGGTTCAACCACAATGGCGAGACCTCGGTCAGCATGGCCATCGGCGAGGACGGCACCGCGCAGGTCTCCGTCGGCACCCCGGACATCGGCGGCAGCCGCGCGTCCATCTGCCTGATGGTGGCCGAGACACTGGGCATTCCCTATGAGGATGTGCGGGTCAACGTGGTGGAGACCGGCGCTTTGGGTGTGAACGAGCCGACACACGGCAGCCGCGCGACCTTCGCCACCGGGAAGGCCGCGGTCGAGGCAACGCAGGGCGCGATCAAGGAAATGTGCCGCCGGGCCGCCGCGGACTGGGGCATCGACGCGGAGGCGGTGGAATGGGCCGATGGCGCGGCGCAGCCCGCCGGGCCGAACGCGGGCAAGTTCCCCCCGATGACGATCAAGGAAATCGCCGCGAAGATGGGCTCCACGGGCGGGCCGATTTCGGGCCACCATGAATCGGTGCCGGACGGCGTCGGCGCATCGTTCGGCGCGCATGTGGTAGACGTGGAAGTCGATCCGGAGACCGGCCGGGTGACCATCCTGCGCTACCTCGTGGTGCAGGACGCGGGGCGGGCGATCCACCCGTCTTACGTCGAAGGCCAGTACCAGGGCGGCGCCGCGCAGGGCATCGGCTGGGCGCTGAACGAGGAATATGTCTACGACGACAAGGGCCGGCTCGCCAATTCGGTGTTCCTCGACTACCGCGTGCCGGTGGCGTCGGACCTGCCGATGATCGACACGGTCATCGTCGAAGTCCCGAACCCCGGCCACCCCTACGGCGTGCGCGGTGTCGGTGAAACCGGCATCACCCCGCCGCTGCCAGCCATCGCCAATGCCATCCATGATGCCGTCGGCGTCCGGATGACGCATCTGCCCATGAACCCGCCGAAGATCCTGGCGGCACTGAAGGGATAGGATGGCACAGGTCACGGTTCACCTCTGGTCCGGCCTGCGCCGCCTGACCGACGGCGCGGAGTCGGTCGAGGTCGAGGCCTCGACCGTGGGCGAGGCGCTGGATGCCCTCTGCGGGCTGCACCCCGGCGTCAAACCCGTGCTGGACGCGGGCGTTTCGGTGGTCATCGACGGCGAGATGACCACCTCGCGCCACCAACCGGTCCAGCCGGTCAACGAGCTGTTTCTCATGCAGCGGCTCAAGGGCGGCTGAACGCCACATTGGACAGGAAGGCCCCCGCACCCAGGTCGCGGAGGCCTTGACGTTGCGTCGCTCTCAGGACGCGCGACGCGGCCGCTGCACCCGGACATTCCGAACAGACCCGCACCGGGCAGGTGGCGCAGACATTCGGTCCGCGCCGGTGCCGCCGGTCGCCATCCTTGATCGGCACTCTGCGCCGGACGTGTTCGGTCGGGCCGTGCGCCGCCGGGACAGAGGTTGCGCAAGGGGTAGAGGAAAAAATCTTCAGGGTATAAGGTTTGGGAATAGGGTGAGGGAGGCGCACCCGGTGATAAAGATCCAGCATATCGAAATGCTGCTTGCCATCGAACAGGCGGGCAGCATCCGGGCCGCGTCGAAACGGCTGGGCAAGACGCAGCCCGCGGTGACCAAAGCGCTGCGGCAGGCCGAGGCCGAACTGGGCGCGGCGATCTTCAAACGGGCACCGACCGGTGTGGCGGTGACCGAAGACGGGCAGCCGATCCTGCACCGCGCCCGGCTTGTCCATTCGGAATTGCGCAAGATGCAGGAAGAGGTGGACCAGCGCCGCGGCCTTGGCACCGGCCGCCTGACGGTCATCGTCTCGCCGCTGGCGGCATCGCGGCTGATCTCCCGGACGATCCGGTTGTTCCGCCGCCGCTATCCCAAGGTGCACATCCAGATAACAGGCGGGCACGAGCCGATGGCCTTTGGCCCCGTCCGCGACGGCCTGGTCGATCTGGTGATCGGGCCGGAGCCGCGCGGAACCGACTCCACCGGCCTGTCGACACGCTTTCTGGTCGAGACCCCGATTTCGGTGATTACCGGCAAGTCCTCGCGCTGGCTGGGTGAGACGCGGCTCGCGGCGCTTGCGGAAGGTGACTGGACGATGATCGGCACCCGCGTCCGTCTGCCCTACCTGCAACGGCACTTCACGCGGCATGGGATCGTGCCACCCGAGCCGATGGTGACGTCGGACTCCCTGTTCAGCGTTCTGTCGCTGATCGAGGATGGTGATTTTCTCTGCACCTTTCCGCAGCGCCTGCTGGCGCAGGTCATGGCAAAATGGAACATCGTCGCGCTGGACGTGGACCCGCCCCTGCGCGCCGCGCGGATATCTGTAACCACCTCTTCAGAGCGCCTGCCGACCCCGGCCCTGCAATACTTCATCGACTGTGTCGAGCAGGTCTCGCGCAACACCTTCGACGAAGGCGATGCCCGAGAGTTATAGCCATAAACTTTCCGCCTCTATCCCGAAACGGTCATGACGGCTATCCCCGTTGCATCCGGGGAACGCCAAGCACCCCGGGCAGGGGAGGGAGACCGCGATGAATATCCTGTTCATCATGTATGACCAGTTGCGTTTCGATTATCTCAGCTGCGCCGGTCATCCGCATCTGCACACGCCAAATTTCGACCGTGTCGCCGCGCGGGGCGTCCGGTTCACCAACGCCTATGTACAGTCGCCGATCTGCGGCGCCTCCCGGATGAGTTTCTACACCGGGCGTTACGTCTCCTCGCACGGGGCGCAATGGAACGGCTTTCCGCTGCGCGTGGGTGAGGTCACGCTCGGCGATCACCTGCGCGAGACGGGCATGGCCTGTTGGCTCCTGGGCAAGACGCACATGAAGGCGGACGCCAAGGGCATGGCGCGTCTCGGCCTCGCCGCCGACAGCCTGATCGGCGCACGGCAAGCCGATTGCGGTTTCGACGCCTGGGCACGGGACGATGGCCTCTGGGGCAGCGGCCCGGATGGCTTCTACGACCAGAAGCGCTCGCCCTACAACGAATACCTGAAAGCCCGGGGCTATGACGGTGAGAACCCCTGGGCAGATTATGCCAACGCCGGTATCAACGACGATCAGATCGCCAGTGGCTGGATGTTCCTCAATGCCGACAAGCCCGCCAACATCCGCGAGGAAGACAGCGAGACGCCGTGGCTGACCTCCGAGGCGATCCGGTTCGTCGACAGCACGCAGGGGCCATGGTGCGCCCATGTGAGTTTCATCAAGCCGCATTGGCCCTACATCGTGCCCGCGCCCTATCACGCCCTGTACGGCCACAACCAGATCCAGCCGCCGGTGCGCCACCCCTCCGAACGGGATGATCCGCACCCGGTCCTCGCCGCCTACCAGGGCACCCGCGTGGCGGAGGCGTTCCAGCGCGACGACGTGCGCGAGACCGTCATTCCGGCCTACATGGGCCTGATCAAGCAATGTGACGACCAACTCGGCCGCCTGCTGGATCATCTGGAACAGACCGGGCGGATGGAGGACACGATGATCGTCCTGACCTCCGATCATGGTGATTACCTCGGCGATCACTGGCTCGGGGAAAAGGACTTCTTTCACGAAGCCTCGGTCAAGATCCCGTTGATCGTCTGCGATCCGCGTGAAAGCGCAAACGCCACGCGCGGTACAACCTGCGATGCGCTGGTCGAGGCCATCGATCTCGCCGCGACCTTCGTCGAGGCGGCAGGCGGCACGGTGCCGGACCACATCATCGAGGGACGCTCCCTGATGCCGTGGATCAGGGGCGAGACACCGCAGGACTGGCGCGATTTCGTCATCAGTGAATACGATTACTCGGTCACGCCCCGCGCCGAAGCCCTGGGCGTGCAGCCGCGTGATGCCCGGATGATGATGGTGTTCGATGGCCGCTGGAAGATGATCCACTTCGAAGGCGGTCTCCGCCCCATGCTGTTCGATCTGGAAACCGATCCGGACGAATTCAGCGATCTCGGGAAAGATCCGGCTTTTGCTGGCCAGATCGACCGGCTTTACGGCTTTCTCGGGCAATGGGGCCGGCGGATGGCGCAGCGTGTGACCATGTCCGACGCCGACGTGCGCGCGGCACGCGGACGCTCGCTGCGGCGCGGCATTCTGCCGTTCCTTGCCGATGGCAGCGAGGTGCCCGCCGAATTGACCGAACGGTATCGTGGTCCGGTGCGGCAGGTCCATATTTCCCCTCGCCCGGCGAAGGAGGACAGCCATGAGGCCTGAAGCCGAAACCGCCGGACCGCGCGGCGCACTGGTCGACAAGCACATCGCGGACGTGATCGCGGTCGCCTTCGTGGTCGTCATCGTGCTCTATTCCGCTTCCGGACCGATCAGCGACTTCGTCCGCTGGGTCATCGAAACCACCACGCCCGCCTTCGACGAAATGAGCCGCCGCGATCAGCGGGTGTTCCTGCGCGAGCACTGGCTCGGGGCATCGTACAGGGCCTTCGAACAGTCTTTCCTGCTGCCCACCGGCCTGATCATCGGCCTGCCCATCGTGCTCAGCTTTGCCATCACGCTGCTGACGCTGCACCGGGGGCCGGGGATGCGCGTCGTGAACTGGGGGCTGACCGCGCTGGCGGCCATCGCCTTCACAAGCTGGATCGCGGCGATCTTTGCCTCCGACGCGGGGACTCTGCCAACCGTAAGGCCGCTCGACTATGTCATGTTTCCCCTGGCCACCGCGATCACGCTCTACCTGACCTGGCGGTTGTTCGGTGGCTTCATCGTGGCCTTCTGCCTGTTCTGGGTGATCTATTTCTTCGTCAAGGGCTGGCTGCCCGACTGGACCGGCATCCTTGCCGGGTCCGAGGCCACTGCGGCGCAGAACCTGCGTCAGATGATCCTGCAATTCTGGGCCCAGACCGGCGGCATGTTCGGCCAGCCCATTCAGGTGGTCACCGGCAACGTGCTGATCTTCATCGTCTTTGGTGCAGTGCTGATGGCGTCCGGGGCGGGGGACCTGTTGTTGAAGATCGCCAACCGGCTTACCGGCGGCATGACCGGCGGCGCGGCCCATGCCTCCGTCGCCTCGTCGGCGCTGTTCGGCACGCTCTCGGGCGCAGCCATCTCCAACGTGGTCTCGACCGGCGTGATGACCATTCCGGTCATCCGCAAGGCCGGGTTCAAGCCCGCCTTTGCCGGGGCCGTCGAAGCCGCCGCCTCCACCGGGGGGCAGATCATGCCGCCGGTGATGGGCGTCGTCGCCTTCTTCGTCGCCGGACAGATCGGGCTGGAGTACCGCTATATCGTCGTCGCCGCGATCCTGCCCGCGATCTTCTACTACCTTGGCACCTTCCTGACCGTCTATTTCGAAGCCCGCAAGCAAGGCATCGGCGCATTGCCCGCCTCCGCCCGCCCGAAGCTGACGCGCAAGGAATGGGTGCAATGCCTTGTCTTCGTGGCCCCACTCGGCACGCTGTCCTATTTCCTCTTCGCGCAGCCCTCGGTGCCCAAGGCGGGCTTTTACGGCCTTGTCGTGGCGCTGGTCGCGGCCTCGGTCCTGTTCCGTGAGTTCCGCTCGGCCCGCCGCATCTGGCTCGCTTTCGTCGATGCGGGCCGCATGGCGGGCACCATCGTCATCATCGTCACGGCCATCGGCCTGATCGTCGGTCTGATCCAGACCTCGGGTTTTGCGGGCCGCCTCTCCCTCATGTTGGCCGAAGCCGCAGACGGCCCGCTGCTGCTCGTGCTGCTCGTGGTTGCCTTCGGGGCCATCGTGCTCGGCATGGGTCTGCCGCCGGGCGCGACCTATTTCATCATCGTGATCGCGCTCAGTTCTGGCATCGACACGGTGGGCCTCGCGCCGTTGACGCTGCACCTTTTCGTCGTGGTCTTTGCCATGATGTCGACAGTAACCCCGCCGGTCGCGCTCGCCGCCTTCGCCGCGGCGCCGATCGCCGGGGCCGATCCGATCAGGACCGGCTTCGAAGCGGCGCGCATCGCGATCGCGGGCTTCCTGATCCCCTTCGTCTTCGTCTATCACCCGGCGGTGCTCTACAAGCTGCAGGTCGTCTTCGAATGGTTCGGCGAGGACCAGGTGAGCTCCCGCGCCATGATCGACATAACGACGGTGAGCTGGTTCGACTTCTTCTGGATCATCGCGGCCTTCACCCTGGCCATGTGGCTGATCGCCTCGGCGTTGACCGGATTTGACAGGACCCGGCTGGGCGCGGTGGAGCGGGTGCTGCGTGTGGCCATCGGCGGTGCCACCTTGCTGCCCCAGATGATCTACGCTGTGCCGGCCGCGATCCTTGGCCTTGCCCTGATCCTTGCCAGCCCGCGCCTGACCCGGCGCGTGGCCCCGGTGACGCCCTGACCCCGAACGAACGCACCGAAACGGAGGAGAACCGATGCGACACATGACATTTGCAGCCGTTGCTGCACTGATGACCACAGCGGCGCAGGCCGATACCCTGAAGATGGCCACCATCGAGCCGAGCCTCGGGCAGGCGATCACCATGGCGACCTTCGCCAACGTGGTGAACGGCAACCAGGACATGGTCGATATCGAGGTTGCCGGGGGTGGTGCGGCGACCGTGCACATGCTGGAGGTCGGGCGCGGCAACCTAGACCTGTCAATGGTCTCGCCGACGATCTTCGAGTTCATGTCCAAGGGCGCGGCCATGTACAAGAACGAGACCGACGCGCCGGAGCTGGCGAAGAATGTCGCCCTGCTGATGTGGTTCCCCTATGGCCAGTACCACTATACCGTGCGCGGCGACAGCGACATCGAGGTGCTGGACGACCTCGAAGGCACCACTGTCTTCCTCGGCCCGGCCGGCGGCGGCGCCTTCAATGCGGCGGCGGGCTGGATCGAGGCCACCACGGGGCTGAAGGTCGGCGAGGATTACGAGGCGATCACCGCAAACTGGGCAACCGGATTCCAGGCGTTCCAGGATGGCAAGGTCGACATGTACGTGAATGGCTGCATCGACCCCTGCCAGCAGTTCATCCAGTTCAGCGAAACCGAGAGCCTGCGTTTCATCGGGCCGGAAAGCCATGAGGGGGATGCTGTGACCAGGTTCCTCGGCAATTTCCGCTATCTCGCCGAAATCCCAGGCGGCGCGTACGACAATCAGGTTGGCGGCGCAGTCATGTCGAACGACACCGCCGTCGGCATCGGTGTGCGTGCGGATCTGGACGAGGAAACCGTGTACCAGGTGACGAAAGCGTTCTGGGACAACGTCGACAGCATCACCTCCGACGCCCCCTGGGCCAAGGCGCTGAATCTCGAGTTCGCGGTTCAGTCGCTGGCCGACATGCCGCTGCACCCGGGCGCAGCGCGGTATTACCGCGAAGTCGGCGCCATCCAATGATGCAAACCGGGGCGCGGGAACGCTGCGCCCCGGTCTCTGTACTGTTGGAACACGTCTCACCGGTCTGAGCTACCGTACCTGTTCTCTAACGCCGGTTGTCGAAACCGCGGGAGGCGGCGCGCGGCCGCTCGATACACGCCGTTGCGGGGATCAGGACCCCGATCTGGCGAGTTTCAACGCCTCCCCAAGCGCTTCGCGGTCGCCGACGTGATTGGCGAGCAGCAGGATCAGACGCGCGTTCAGCGCAGCGCTTTCGTCGTCGGAGAGGCCTTCGTGAACGGCGATCAGTTCGGCGTAGAAGTCGTCCGGCGCGGCGATGTTCGGCTGGGTGTTCAGACGCATGGCTTATCCTCTTGCGGTGGCGCGGCGCAGGGCGGCGCGGACGGCGGTGTCGTCGAAGTGGTCCCACCGAGCGGCGACGTGCTGATCGGGGCGGATCAGATAGACCGCGTTTGGAGCGTCCCCCAGATAGCGGGCGGCCACTGTGCCGGTGGCATCGTCCGAGGCGGCTAGCGCGACACGGGTGACGGGAATACCGTCGATGTCGAGCGCTTCGGGCGCATCGGTGTTGAGCGTCAGCAACCGGAAGCCGCCGCCGAGCCTGTTCAGCAGGTAACCACCGGGGAGCGGCGCATCGGGGCAGGGGCTGCCGGGGCGGGTGCGGGCCGGACCGCTGGTCAGGGCATCTTCGCTGTTGAGGCTGAGTCCGTCGTATGTGCAGGGCACCGACAGCCGCCCAGAATTGACCAGCGGGCGGGCAAAGGCATGGTGTTCGGCCAGATCCAGCACAGCATTCCGGAAGATGTGGCTGGTCTTCGACTTCGGCGTGATGAAGTCTGTGGAGCGGGTCGAGTTCAGGATGTTCTCGTCGGCCCCGTAGGCGCGTTCCTCGTGATAGCTGTCGATCAGCGCGTCGGGGGCCTTGCCGGCCAGCACGAGGCCGAGTTTCCAGCCGAGGTTGTCGACGTCCTGCATGCCCGAATTGGCACCGCGCGCCCCGAAGGGGGAGACCTGATGGGCCGCGTCGCCGGCAAAGATCACCCGGCCATGACGGAAGCGTTTCATCCGGCGGCACTGGAAGGTGTAGATCGAAGTCCAGACGATGTCGTATTCGACGCCGGGCAGCATGGCGTCGAGCCGGGCACGGACGTTTTCCTCCTGCAGCTCCTTCTTGCGGTCGACGTTCCAGCCGATCTGGAAGTCGATCCGCCACTCGCCATCGGGCTGCTTGTGCAGCAGGGTCGATGCGCCGGACTTGAAATGCGGCTCGAACCAGAACCAGCGCTCGGTCGGAAAGTCCTCGTTCTTCATGCGGATGTCTGCAATCAGGAAGCTGTCCTCGAAGACGCGCCCCTCGAAGTCGAGTCCCATCATGCCGCGCAGCGGCGACGATGCCCCGTCGCACCCGATCAGCCAGTCTGCCTCGATCGTGTAAGGGCCGTCGGGGGTGGTGATGTCGAGCGTGACGTGACCGTCATGCGCCTCGACGCCGTCGACGCGGTTCTTCCCGCGGATTTCTATGGGGGCACCCTGCGCCTGCGCCTCACGGACACGCTCCACGAGAAAGCGCTCGAAATAGGGCTGTTGCAGGTTGATGAAGGCCGGGAATTTGTGGCCTTCCTCGGGCAGGAGGTTGAATTCGAAGACCTTGCGGTCGTCGTGGAAGACCTTTCCGAGGTTCCAGACCACGCCCTTGTCCAGCATCTTGTCTGCCGCGCCATAGCGGTCGGCGATCTCCAGGCTGCGCTTGGCGAAACAAATGGCGCGGGAGCCTTGGCCGATGCCTTCGTGATCGTCAAGGACGACCACGGGAATGCCTTGCAAGCCGAGGTCGAGCGCCGTGGCGATGCCGATGGGGCCGCCACCCATGATGACAACCGGGTGACGCACCGGCGCGTCAGCGTCCTGATCGGCGGAGCGTTCGTAGGGGTAGAGCTTGAAGGCGAGTTTGTAGCGATCGTCCAATGGCATGGCATCCTCCCGTGTGGGGGACACACCCCCGGTCGTGTCTGTTGCCCCCGCCCCGCGGAGCCGTGCTGTCAAGGGCGGTCGAGGTCCCGGGTCAAGCCCGGGACTGCGGTGTTTCCGCGAACGGGCGCCTTGCCCATTCGCGCCTCAAACCCTCCAGGGGAGGGTTTGCAGTTTCGCGAACCAGCGCTCACCCCTGCAACTGCGCCCACATGTCCTTGTCCCGCTGTGCGGTCCAGACGCGGGGGGTGTCGATGCCACGGGCTTCGTCGTAGGCGCGGGCGACGTTGAAGGGCAGGCAGTGCTCGTAGATCGCGTAGTCCTTGAACTTCGGATCGCATTCGGCCCGGCAGGCGTCCCAGGCTTCCTTGAGCGAGCCGCCGCGGGCGACGACCCTGGCAATCGGCTTGTAGGTCGAGTTGACAAAGTCCGCCGTCGCCGTGAGGGCCTTGGCGACCATCTCCTCGCCGACGAGCGCATCGCCGCGTCCCGGGGCGATGGCCTTGGGCTCATAGGCTGCGATGTTCATCAGCGTGTCTTCCCAGTCGCCGAAATGCCCGTCGCCGCAGTAGCAGGCGGAGTGGTATTCGACGATGTCGCCGGTGAACATGACTTCCTGATCAGGCACCCAGACCACCGCATCGCCCGCCGTATGGGCACGGCCAAGGTGCATGATGTCGACGCGGCGTTTGCCGAGGTAGACCGTCATGCGGTCGGAGAAGGTCGTCGTCGGGCGGGTCAGGCCGGGGATTTCCTCGTGGCCCTGGAACAGGCGGGGGAAGCGGTCGAATTCGCTGTCCCAGTCTTCCTGCCCGCGTTCCTCGACCATCGCGGCGGCGGTGTCGGACATGATGATCTCGCGTGCGCCGTAGGCCGAGGCCCCGAGCACGCGGACGGCGTGGTAATGGGTCAGCACGAGGTGGGAGATCGGCTTGTCGGTGACGCTGCGCACGCAGTCGATCACCTTGCGGGCGAGGCGGGGGGTGGCCTGCGCCTCGACGATCATAACGCTCTCGTCGCCGATGATGACGCCGGTGTTGGGGTCGCCCTCGGCGGTGAAGGCGTAGAGGCCCTCTCCGACCTGCGTGAAGGAGATGGTCTTTTCTTCCATGTCGCCTGCGGAGGCAAAGGCTTTGGTCATTGTCGCGTTTCCTTTTGACGTTTGGGTGGGTTCGAAACCCACCCTACGGCTTGTGGGTAGGGTGGGTCTGTGACCCACCGTCGTTATCGTTTGTACGGGTCCTCAAGCGCAGGCAGGACCTGCGCCGTGCAGGACCCGAAGCCGACGCGGAAACCCTCGCCGATGGCCGCGCCGCGCAGGGTGAGGGAGTCGCCGTCCTCGACGAAGTTGCGGGTCTCGCCGGTGTCCAGCGTGATCGGCTCCTTGCCGCCCCAGGTGATCTCCAGCAGGGCACCGCGCTGGTGCTTTTCGGGACCGGAGATGGTGCCGGAGCCGAGCAGGTCGCCGACGTTCATCGGGCAGCCGGAGGTGGTGTGATGGGCCAGTTGCTGGGCCGCGGAGTAGTACATTTCGCGGTAGTTCGTGCGGCTGATGACGGTTTCATCCTTGCCCTCGGGGGCGAGACCGACCTCAAGCGCGATGTCGTAGAGCATCGGGCCGGGCTCCGCGAGGTAGTCGAGCAGCGGGCGTTCCCGCTCGGGCGTGTCACAGCGAAAGGGCTCCAGCGCGGCCTTCGGGACGATCCACGGGCTGATCGTCGTCGCCGTCGCCTTGGCCTGGAACGGGCCGAGAGGCTGGTACTCCCAGGCCTGGATATCGCGGGCGGACCAGTCGTTCAGCAGCACGTAGCCGAAGATCATGTCGTCGGCTTCCTGCACCGTGACCGGGCCTTCGGACGGCTGGCCGACGATTGCCCCCATCTCCAGCTCGATGTCGAAGCGTTTGCACGGGGCGAAGACCGGCAGATCGGCGTCCGGGGCCTTGAGCTGGCCCCAGGGGCGGCGCACGTCGGTTCCGGAGACCTGCACCGAGGAGGCGCGGCCGTTGTAGCCGATGGGGATCGACAGCCAGTTCGGGGGCAGGGCGTTTTCCGGACCGCGAAACATGGTGCCGACATTGGTGGCGTGGTGCTTGCCCGCGTAGAAATCGGTGTATTCGGCCACGGTGAAGGGCAGGCGCATCCGGGTGCCGACCTGCGGCACGAGATAGCGGGTGAGGCCCTGCGGATCGGGATAGTCCTCGGCCAGAAGTTCGGTGATGGCCGCGCGGAAGCCCGCCCAGACGTCCGGTCCCAGCGCCATGAACTCGGTCCAGTCACCGAAGAAGAAGACTTCTTCCTCCTCCGGCACCGCCAGCACGCCGTCCGCTTCCAGTGCGGTCACGTCGAGGATCATGTCGCCGATGGCAACGCCGCAATGCTGCTCGCCGTCCTCGGCCACGAAGGCACCGTAAGGCAGGTTGTTCAGCGGGAAATCGGTGTCCGGGGTGTTGGCGCTGTCGACCCAGCTTTTCGTCAAGGGCATGTCGACTCCTTATTGGGCATCGGGTTGGTTTTCGGGCAGGGCGGCCGCGATCTGCGGCAGCGCGCGGGCCGCTTCGTCTATCTCGACCAGCCGGGCGAAGGGCGCAAGGTCCAGCCCCCAGCGTCGCGCGTTGACCATCTGGCCGACAAGGCACAGGTCGGCCTGCGTGGGCGTGTCGCCAAAGCTGAACCGTCCTTCGGACAGGATCAGGCGCTGGTAGGCGGCGAACCCCTTGTCCATCCAGTGGCACATCCAGTCGACAACAGCCTGCTGGTCAAAGCCGCGCGCCTTGAGCGCCGCCCCGACCTTGAGGTTGTTGACCGGGTGGATCTCCAGCGCGATGACCTGCGCCGCCGCCCGGACCATTGCACGGTGCACCGGGTCCGCCGGCAACAGCGCCGGCTCGGGATATGTCTCCTCCAGCCAGTCGAGGATGGCCATCGACTGCGTCAGCACGGTGCCATCGTCCAGAATCAGCGTCGGCACACCCTCCACGGGGTTCAACGCGGCGTAATCCGGCGCCTTCTGCGCCCCGTCCAGCAGGTTCACCGGACGGGTCTCATAGGCGATCCCTTTCAGGTTCAGCGCCGCCCGCACCCGAAGAGAGGTGGTCGAGCGCCAGTAGCTGTAGAGGATCATGGTCTTACTTGTGCCACGTGCCGTCGGGGGTGCCGTCGAACTTCTTCTCAAGGCTCTCCCAGCAGTCGATGTAGTTGTCCTGCAACGGCGCTTCCTTGGCGGCGAAGGCCGTCAGGTGTTGCGGGAAGCGGGTCTCGAACATGAAGGACATGGTGTTGTCCAGCTTGTCCGGCCCGAGGTTGCGCGTCGAGGCCTTCTCGAAGGCATCCCGGTCCGGTCCGTGCGGAAGCATCATGTTGTGCAGGCTCGTCCCGCCCGGAACGAAGCCCTCGGGCTTTGCGTCGTACTGGCCATAGATGTTGCCCATCAGCTCGGACATGATGTTCTTGTGATACCACGGCGGGCGGAAGGTGTTCTCCGCCACCAGCCAGCGCTCGCGGAACAGAACGAAATCGATGTTCGCGGTGCCCGGCACGCCGGAGGGCGCGGTCAGAACGGTGAAGATCGACGGGTCGGGATGGTCGAAGAGGATCGCGCCGACCGGGCAATAGGTGCGCAGGTCATATTTCATCGGGGCATAGTTGCCATGCCAGGCCACGATATCGAGCGGGCTTTGCCCGATCTGCGTCTCGTGGAATGCGCCGCACCACTTGACGGTGATCTTCGATGGCACTTCGCGGTCTTCGAAGGCCGCCACGGGTGCCTTGAAGTCGCGCGGATTGGCGAGGCAGTTGGCGCCGATGGGGCCGCGGCCCGGCATCTCGAACTTCTGGCCGTAATTCTCGCAGACGAAGCCGCGGCAGGGGCCTTCCAGCACTTCGACGCGATACACCAGCCCGCGCGGGATGATGGCGATCTCCTTCGGCTCCACGTCGATGATGCCCAGCTCCGTGGCAAAGCGCAGCTTGCCCTGCTGCGGCACGACCAGCAGTTCGCTGTCAGCGGAGAAGAAGTATTCGTCCACCATGCTCTCGGTCACGAGGTAGATGTGAGAGGCCATGCCGACCTGCGTGTTCACATCCCCGGCGGTGGTCATGGTGCGCATGCCGGTCAGCCAGGTCAGCTTTTCCTCGCCCAGCGGCACCGGGTTCCAGCGATACTGGCCGAGCGAGATCACGTCCGGGTCGACGCAGGGTGCGGATTTCCAGTACGGCAGGTCGATCTTGGTGTAGCGCGTCGAATGCTTGACGCTCGGGCGGATGCGGTAGCACCAGGTCCGTTCCGGCGGGTTGGCGGTGAAAGCGGTGCCGGAAAGCTGCTCCGCGTAAAGTCCGTAGCTGCATTTCTGCGGCGAGTTCATCCCTTGCGGCAGTGCGCCGGGCAGGGCTTCCGTTTCGAAGTCATTGCCAAATCCCGGCATGTATCCTTCATGCGTGCCCGTTGTGCCGGTCGCCCGGATCATGCCCTGCGGCAGATCATGCGTACTCATCTTTCGGCCCTCCCTTTGAATTGATGCGGCGGATTCGCGTCTTTTCCATTTATTTGTTGCATCCGCAACGAAGTCAAGAAACTTGTTGCAGATGACATGAATTTTGCGGAGACTCGCAAGACGTTCCGGATGCGGCGAAGGACAATGAATGACACAGACAGAAGACCGTTTTGATCTGGCTGGATTTTTGCCGTATCGCCTGACGGTCGCCGCCGAGCGCCTGAGCGCCGGTATGGCGCGACGCTACCGCGAGGAGTTCGGGATCAGCGTTGCCGAGTGGCGCGTGCTGGTGCACATCTCGGATGCCGGAGCGGTCTCCATCCGCGACATCCACGAACGCGTCCATCTCGAAAAATCCAAGGCAAGCCGCGCTGCCTCCCGCCTCGAAACCGCCGGTTACGTCACCAAGCAGGTCAATGAATCCGACCGCCGCCTCATCGTTCTGGCTTTGACGGACGAGGGCACAGCCCTGATGGAAAAGCTTTCGACCATCGCTCGGCAGTACCAGGCGCGGCTCGACAGCCTGGTCGCACCGCATCAGGACGCTTTGAACGCCGCCCTCGATACCTTCATGTCCGAGGAGCTCTGACAGGACGCCCGCAGCCGGGCGGATCCCCGTGCACCGGCCTGCAACACGGATTGTAAGGACGCGCGCTTCGAAATAAACTGTGCGCAGACGCTGGGTACACAAGCAGGCCCGGCGGTTGGGAGAGGCACATGGTCAAGCGGCAAGAGAGCCCACCGGAAGATTACGAAGCGCTGATCCGGTTGATCCATGATCGCTTCGACGGCATGAGCCGGACCTACCAGCAGATTGCCGAATACTTGACCCAGAACCCCAACGACGTGGCGGTGCAGGCGGTGAATGCCATCGGCCAGCAGTGCAACATACACCCGTCGAGTTTCGTGCGGTTCGCGCAGAGCCTCGGCTATTCCGGTTTCCGTGACCTGCAGACGCTGTTCCAGCGGCGCCTGAGCACGGCCGCGCCTGGATTCGAGGCCCGAAAGAAGGCGCTGGAAGACGAGTTGTCCCAGCATGAGGGCGGGTCCGACCTCGGCTTTCTGCGCGATCTTGTGGTGCGGGACATCGCGTCTTTGCAGGACTTGCTGGAAAAGGTGAAGGCGGCGGACATTGCCCGGGCCGCCGAGATGATCGAAGGTGCCGGGACGGTCTATCTCATCGGGCAATTGCGCTCGGAGCCGGTGGTCGTCCTGCTGCGGTATATCCTGACCATGCTGGGGCGGCCTTGCGTGCTGCTCGATTCAAGCGGCGGGTTGGCAACCCATATTGCCCGCACCATGGGCACCGGCGATCTTCTGATCGCCGTGTCGTTCCGGTTTTACGCCACCGAAGTGGTCAACATCGTCGAGGAGGCGGCCCGCAGCGAAGTTCCGATCATCGCGATTTCCGACAGCAGCCTGTCACCCTTGTCGAAGTCTGCGGCCCTGCTGTTCACCGTGCCGGAACATGACTACACCTTCTCGCGTTCCCTCGCCGCACCGATGTGTCTCGCGCAGGCTCTGATGGTGGCTGTGGCCGCCCGCGTCCAGAAGGACAGCAAGAAGCCGCGCATTCCGTTCGTCACGGCCCGCTGAACGGAGAGGGTTTACCCGGGAACAGCGTGATGCTCCCGGTTCATGTCAAAGTTTAAGTATCTGAATTGTAAAAGAGAAAAATCTTGTCTTAACGGCTTGGAAAGGCATCTCCCGGAAACTTCATGTGTCTATGGAGTTGTGTTGAGATGAGTCTGTCAGAGAAACTGCGCCAGTTCGATCTGGACAACGAAAACCGAAATCTGCTCGCTGCTGCCGGAGCCGTGCTGATTCCGGAACTGGACAAGGTTCTGGACGACTTCTACAGGCGTGCCAGGGCGGACGAAAAGTCGGCGGCTTTCTTTTCGTCCGAAAAGCAGATCGAATCGGCCCGCGCAGCGCAAAAGAAGCACTGGCTGAAACTGCTTGGCGGTGAATTCGACGAGGTCTACGAAGCGTCGACCGAGCGCATTGGGCGCACGCACGCACGTATCAACCTGCCGCTCGATGTCTACATGTCTGCCTATTCCTGCGCGTCAGCGCAATTGCTCCAGATCCTGACCCGAAAGCTTGGTCGCAAGTGGTTTGGCCGCGGACGGAATCTGGCCGACATGATTGCCGTTGTCAGCCGGGCTTTTGCACTCGATGTCGAGCGTGTCACGACGGTGACCTTCGCGGTCTGGGGAGAAGAGCAAACCAAGGCGTTCGAGCATATCAACATCGCGATCGAGGCGATGGCCAACGGGGATCTGACCCATGCGATCCCGTCTCCGCAGGAAAGCGATTATCCGGCCTCCTACGATGCCGTTCGCAGGCGTATGAACGGCGCGTTCGAAAACCTCGGCGGCATGTTCGCCGACATCAACCTGTCAATGCTGACCCTCGTTGAACTCGTGGAAGAGGTGGACAATTCCGCGAGAGAGCTTTCGCATCGCACATCCAACCAGGCCGCCTCGCTCGAAGAGACCGCCGCGGCGATGGAAGAGTTGACCAACAGCGTGGCCGAGGCCTCGCGGAGCACAACCGACGCTGCCAAGGTCGCCGAAGCGTCGCGCTACGATGTTGACCGCAGTTCCGAAGTCGTCCAAAACGCGGCCATGGCGATGGGACGGATCAAGAAATCCGCCGAGAAGATCTCGCAAATCACGACGTTGATTGATGACATCGCTTTTCAAACGAACCTGCTGGCCCTCAACGCAGGCGTGGAAGCGGCCCGGGCCGGACAGGCGGGTCTCGGTTTTGCCGTCGTTGCCGGTGAGGTCCGCACCCTTGCCTCACATTCTTCGTCGGCAGCAAAGGACATCCGGGATCTGATTTCCGCTAGTGTCGCCGAAATCAGCGAGGGTGCGGAACTGGTCGAGACCGCGCGGTCGAACCTGGAACTCCTGACGGAGAGTTTCCAGAAGGTCTCCGATCTGTCAAAGCAGATTTCCTCTGCCGGAGAGGAGCAGACCAAAGGGCTGTCGGAAGTCAATATCAGCGTTTCGCAAATGGACACGATCACCCAGAAAAACGCGGCCATGGTGGAGGCAACAACCAACTCCATGTCGGAAATCAAGCAGAGTGCGGTCGAGATCATGCGTTTGCTGCGCGTGCTGAAAATGAACGACCGCCGTGAGTTCGATCGCCGTACAGGCTTGCCCACAAAAACCGGACCGGCCAATGCGAGCGCGGCCGCTTGATCGGATCAGCAGAAAGGGCACGGAACCAGTAGACCGGCTTTGCCAGAGTGCGTGGTTCACTGGCCCGTCGCGTCCCACCATCAAGCTGCATCTGCCCTTTCCACAGCCGGGCATGATCCCTCTTTGGCGCCCGTCATGACGGCCTGTCAGACTGGCAACGGTGCGGCGACGCCAAGGGTCTCGCACCCCTCGGGGCAGCGCGTTCCAGATATATCTCGATCTCACTATACATTTATCATTGCGAATATTTTAGGGCGCCCATTATAGTCTGACATCAAGGACTGCGACAATTTGTCTGGGGTGCGTGTGATGAAAAGGTCAGGCAAAACTTGGGGTTGCGCGGCGACAAAGAGATGTCTTGGGATCTTGCTCGGTCTGCTGTTGGGGCTGGGCGCTTCTCACGGCCAGGCGGCGGATCTGATGCCCCCCGGAGGCCCCGTTTTGCTGACCATTTCGGGGCAGATCGGACACACCAATGCCGACGATGCCGCGCAGTTCGACTACGACATGCTTGCGGCGCTGCCGGTGACGTTGTTCACGACGTCGACGCCATGGACCGACGGGCCGACGGAGTTTGCAGGGGTGGCTCTGGCCGATCTTCTCGACGCCGTCGCGGCGCAGGGAAACGTGCTCCATTCGGAGGCCGATAACGGTTATATCGTCGACATTCCGGTGTCTGACGCCACGGAGACCCACCCGGTACTCGCCTACATGCGTGACGGAAAGCGGATGAGCGTACGGGACAAGGGACCGCTCTGGATCATCTATCCCTTCGACGATCTTCCCCGGGGCCAGGAGTTGTATTTCAACCGCTCGATCTGGCAGTTGCGGACAATCGAAGTCCGCACGGAATGACGCCTTGAGTGGAAAAGTCGATGCCCCGCGGCAGGGGCGCTGGACGCCGATGACAGCCTGGAAAACCGCCTTCGGCGCCGTGACGCTCGTTTTGGTTTGGGCCATCGTGACCTTTGGCAACCAGTTTCTTGAAACGGTGGAGTTGATCCAGAAGCGCGACTGGGAAAATCCGCAGTGGACGGTGAACCACAGCGAGATCGAGTTTCTCCAGTTCCTGAACGCGGCATTCAAGGCGCAGGCCGACGATACGCCCGATCTGGATGCGGTGCGGCTCAGCTTCGATATTTTCTACAGCCGGGTCGAGACGCTGCGAAACGGCAGACTTGCGGATTCGTTGCGGGACCTGCCCGGGTTTGCCGTCGAACTGAACCGGATCACGCAATTCGTGGGGAGCGCTGCGGCGATCATCGATCAGCCGGACGAGGACCTGCGCGCGGCCCTGCCGGATCTCGTCCGGCAGGCCGAAGCCTTCAGGTCGACCCTGCGCCGTCTGCACACCTTTACGCTGGACAACTGGGCCAAGGAGAGCGTGGCCCGGCGCGAGGCGTCTATCCGGATCATGATCCAGCTCGCGGCGGCGCTTGCGGCGGGCTTTGTCCTTCTGCTTGCGCTGGTTGTCGGATTGTGGCGGGTCTACCGCGAAAACCTGCGCCGCCAGGCCGCCCTGGCCGAAGCGCACGACCGCGCGCGGGCCACCGAGGCCCGGCTCCGGGAAGCTCAGACCATTGCCAAGCTCGGAAGCTGGGAAGTCAACGCCGACGGGCATCTCTACTGGTCGGACGAGACCCACCGGATTTTCGACGTATCCCCCGGCGACTTCGATGGAACAACCGAGAGTTTCTACAAGCGGTGTCACCCGGACGATATTCCCAGGATCAAGAGCGCGGCGCGGCAGGCCTGGGATACGGCGAGCGATTACGAGGTCAGCCACCGGATCGTCCTGCCGTCAGGCGAGGTCAGGACATTGATCGAGCGCGCGAAACCCGTACTGGATGCCAAGGGGCAAACGGTCCGCCTTGTGGGAACGGTTCAGGACATCACCGAACGCACCATCGCCGAGGACCAGCTTCGTCAGTCGCAGAAGATGCAGGTCGTCGGACAACTGACCGGCGGCGTCGCGCATGACTTCAACAACCTGCTGGCCGTCATTCTGGGCAATCTCGAGCTGCTCCGCGAGACCTCCGACCCGTCCGGCCATGACGACTACATACAGGCCGCCATTCAGGCTGCGGAGCGGGGCGCCGAACTGACCCGAAACATGTTGAGCTTTGCGCGCAAGTCCCGGCTGGAGCCACGGGTGATCGACCTCAACAAGCTGGTTCAGGAAACGAAAACATGGTCGTCGCGGATTCTCCCGGCCTCGATCAACGTCGAAGTGTCGCTGCTGGCCGGTCTCTGGCGCGTCGAGGTCGACCATGCGCTGGCGCAGAACGCCCTGTTGAACCTGCTTCTGAATGCCCGGGACGCCATGCCGAACGGGGGCAAGCTGACGGTTGAAACCGCGAACCTGCGCATAGATCAGGACTATGTCGATCTCAACGACGAAGAGGTCGAGCCCGGCCGCTATGTCATGCTTGCGGTCAGCGATACCGGAACCGGCATCGAGGCGGCGCACCTGGAGCGGGTGTTCGAGCCGTTTTTCACGACCAAGCCGACGGGCAGGGGTTCCGGTCTTGGTCTGTCGATGGTTCTGGGCTTCATGCGGCAATCCGGCGGCACCGTGCGGGTTTATTCCGAGGTCGGCGTCGGCACCACATTCAAGCTGTATTTCAAGGCCTGCAAGGAGCCCGCGACCGAGGTGCTCGCCCCTTTCAAGTCAAGGACCGCGCCATCCCGACCCGGCGCAAGCATCCTGTTGGTGGAGGATGAGCCGGCGGTTCTGGATGTTCTGTCCACACATCTGTTGCAGGCGGGTTACGCGGTGACCACTGCCGGCTCTGGCGACGCTGCGCTGCGGATATGGGAGGCGTCAGAACCTTTTGACCTTCTGCTCACGGATATCGTCATGCCGGGCACGCTCCAGGGCACGCATCTGGCCAGGCAATTGCGGTCCCGGCACCCGCGTCTGCCCGTCATCTTCCTGTCCGGATACGCCAACGAAGCGATGGTCCACGGCAACGGGTTGCTCCCGGATGACATCCGCCTGATGAAGCCGGTCCGGCGTGTCGACCTGATCGCCGCGGTCGAAAAGGCGCTGAAACAGGCGGTGAACTAGATACGGAACAGGGACGTGCGAGGCTGGATTGATGGCCTCCGGGTCCCAATCCTTCCCATGCCATGACCCGGTCGATAGCGACCGCGAGACGGTGTTTGATCGGTTCACAGCCCCGTAGACTGCCAGTTTCGGCGGCGTGTAGAGTGTTCGGTTCGCCCCGCACGGCCCGAACGCTTTCATCGACCCTTTCCATGACCGATACCATACAGGATGCTCGTGGCGATCCCGTCGTCCAGTGCCCCCCAATCGGCAATGCGGGCATAAGTGTCGGCATAGCCAGTGCGGTCTTCGTTCTGTGTATGCGGCCAGTCGCTACCCCAGACGATGTGGCTGGGCGAGACGCGTTCCAGTAACTTTTCGGCATGCGGCGTCACGTCGAACGGCAGTCGATAGTGGGCCGAGAATTTCATGTACAGCGCTCCTGGATCGTCCAGCGCCTGCACGGCGCGGACCAGCGGATCGCAGGCCGGGTCGGCCTCGGACGGCAGGCCGAAGTGGTCGACGACCAGCGGCAGCCCAAGGTCGGTCAGGGCAGGCAGAAGCGGCGCGAGGCGCGGGCCTTCGAGATGCACCTCCAGATGCATCCCGCGAGTCCGCAGACGATCGACGAACGCGCGGGTGACGGGGGCGCGCAGATCGGGCACCACGCCGCCGCGCACCATGTTCCAGCGCACCCCGCGCACGCCCGCAGCCACGAGACCGTCAAGTGCCGCAGCGTCAACGTCCAGCGGCACCACCGCCACGCCCGCGAATCGTTCCCGATCCAGCGCGGCCAGCGCCCGGCAAAGCTGGGAATTGTCCGTGCCCAGAAAGCTGACCTGCACGATGACACCTCCCGCCAGGCCATGTGCCGCCTGATGTCCGAGCCATTCGCGCAAATGCGCAGGCTGTTCAGGAACATAACGCGCGCCCGGCACGGCGGTGACGGTCTTGTAGACATGGGCGTGGCAATCGAAACGGATCATGCGCTCTCCTCGGTTCAATTCATATATATGACTGGTTGACTATATGGGTCAATCTGGTTTACGCCATGGAGCAGAGAGGACAGCATATGAACGTAAAGGCCTTGGACAGCCGACTTCCGGCCTATGCCCGGTTGCGCGATACGCTGACGGCCCGGATTGCCCGCGGCGACTGGACACCTGACGCGCCCCTGCCGTCCGAGGCTCGGCTGGCGCAGGAATTCGACGTCTCCATCGGAACGGTACGCAAGGCGGTCGACGGGCTGGTCGAGGAAGGGCTGCTGGAGCGCCGCCAGGGGTCCGGAACCTTCTTGCGCGGTCCGTCATTCTCCAGCTCGCTCTTCCGTTTCTTTGCCATGCGCGGGGCGGATGGCACCGCCGCGCCGATCCCGTCAAGCACGGTGCTCAGCCGGACCCGTGCGACCCCGCCTGCGGAGGCCGCTGAGGCTCTTGGAACGCAGGACACCATCCGCATCACCCGCCTGCGCAGCCTGTCGGACCTGCCGGTGCTCTACGAGGAGCTGTATATCCCCGCCGAGCGCTTTGCCGGGTTCACCGATCTGCCCGAGGCGGCCTTTGGCCCGCTGCTGTACCCGCTGTATTTCGAACATTTCGGCGTGCTGGTGAAGCGTGCCACGGACGAGGTGTCGTTTGACCGCGCCTCGGCCACTGTCGCGCTGCACCTGCGCATCGACCCCGGGCAGCCGCTGGCCGTGATCCGGCGCACCGCCTTCGATATCGAGGATCACCCCGTCGAATGGCGCATCGCCTCGGGCAGCGCGACGGGCTTTCGCTACCGATCCGAAATCAACTGACACCTGACCAACGACACAAGGGAGAGAGACCATGACCATCAAGGCAGCCCTCATGGGCCTGACCGCACTTGCCCTGGCGACAACCGCCGCGGCGGAATACCCCGAGCGCACGATCGAGCTGACCATCCCGGCTGGCGCGGGCGGCGGCACCGACACCAGCGCGCGCAAGCTGGCGCTGCTGCTGGAAGAGAAACTGGGCCAGTCCATTGCCGTGCTGAACGTCAGCGGCGGCGGCGGGTCGGTCGGCGCGTCGCAGTTCATGATGGCGAAGCCCGACGGCTACAGCCTGTTCGCCACATGGAACAGCCCGCTGACCACCGTGCCGCAGGTGCAGAACGTCGCCTATGCGCTGGACAGCTTCACCCCGATCGCCTCGACATCCGAGACCGCCTACACCCTCTGCGTGAAAGCCGATTTCCCGGCCGATACCGGCGCGGCCTTCCTTGACGAGCTGAAGGCGAACCCGGGAAAATACACCTACGGCAATGACGGCATCGGCGGCACCATGCAGCTGGCGGCCGAGCGCATCTTCCAGGCGCAGGGTATCGAGGCGGTGGCCATTCCCTTTGGCGGGGCGGGCGAGACGCTGCAGAACTTCCTCGGCGGGCATGTCGACATCTACGGCGGGTCGATCTCGCCGGTGCTGCCCTATGTCGAAAACAACGAGGCCAAGTGCCTGCTGGTGACCTCCGCCGCCGATGTGCCTGCCTTGCCAGGGGCTGCGGGGCTCGACAGCCTCGGGATGGGCGACAAGGAAACGCTGCTGTGGCGTGCGATCCTGGGACCGAAGGATATGGACCCGGCGATCGTGGCACAGCTTGCGGATGTCATCGACGCGGCGGTCAACGATCCGTCTTATGTCGAATTCCTCGCGTCGAAAGGCGAAGTGCCCAACGTTGTCAAGGGCGAGGCGCTTGGTGCGCGCCTGCAGGCCGAGTTCGACGCGCTGGCCGAAGTGTCCAAGGCACTGGGTCTGTGATGCAACGCCGTCAGGACATCGCGCTGGGGGCCGTATTCATGACCCTCGGCCTGCTCGCCGCCTGGATGGCGGGGGATTGGCGCGGCGCCAGCGGGACCTACCCGATGGTGCTAGGCCTCGTGCTGGCGGCTTGCGGACTGGGTGTTGCAGGGCGGGCCTTGCGCCTGCCCGACATCCCGAGACAGCTGGTGGAGGCGCCCCGCGCCTTTGCCATCGCACTGGCGGGCGCCATTGCCTATGTGGCGCTGGTCGTTCCGCTGGGCTTCTACACAGCCTCGGCGCTGGTGATGCTGGCCTTGCCGGTGGCGCTCGGGTTTCGCAGGGCGGTCTATGCGCTGGTCGTCGCGGGTGTCTTTGTGGCGCTGGTCTGGGTGGTCTTTTCCGTGCTGCTGGAAAAGCCGCTGCCCACTGAGTGGCTTTTGACGGTGGGAGGCTGACGGATGGAGTTCTACCTCGATGCACTGACCCATACGCTGGCCCCTGGGCCGGTGCTGGCGATGCTGGGGGCGACGCTGCTGGGCGTGCTGATCGGCGCTTTGCCGGGGCTGAACCCGGTCATGGCCATCGCGCTCTTGTTGCCGCTGACCTATTCCATGGACCCGCTGGTCGCCCTCGGCATGGTGGCCGGGATCTACAACGGCTCGATGTATGGCGGTGCGATCCCGGCAATCCTGCTGCGCATCCCCGGCACGCCCGCCTCCATCGCCACGACCTTCGACGGCTTTCCCATGGCCGACCGGGGCGAGGCCGCCAAGGCGCTCAAGATCGCCTGCTGGTCCTCGGCCATCGGGGGCATTGCCTCGGCGCTGGCGCTGATGACCATGGGTCCGCTGCTGGCGCGGGTGACGCTGATCTTCGGCCCGGCGGAGTATTTCTGGATCGCCGTCTTCGGCATGGCCTCGGTCGGGGTGATGGTGGGCTCGGACCCGCTCAAGGGGTTGATGGCCGCCGTTCTCGGCCTGCTGATCGGGACCATTGGCATCGACATGCTGTCGGGACAGGCACGCTACACATTCGGCCTGCCCTGGCTTCTGGGCGGGCTTGACCTGGTGGTCGTGCTGGTGGGTCTGTACGCGCTGCCCCCGGTCCTGCAACTGGCCGAGAAGGCCGATCTGAAGGGGCTGTCGGCGGCCGCGTTGAAACTGGCCAACGCGCCGTTTCAGAAGGGCGAGATCCGCGGACTGGTGCCGACCTGGCTGCGCGCCTCGGGCATCGGCATCGTCGTGGGCATCCTGCCGGGGGCAGGGGGCAACATCGCCGCCTTCCTCAGCTACAACGCGGCAAAGAAAGCCTCGGACGACCCGGACAGCTTTGGCAAGGGCAACCCGCAAGGCGTAGCGGCGGCGGAATGCGGCAACAATGCCGACAATGCCGCGTCAATGATCCCGGCGCTGGCGCTCGGCATCCCCGGAAACGTGGTCGCGGCGCTGGTGCTCTCGGCGCTGACGATCCACGGCCTGCAGCCGGGGCCGCAGCTGTTCCACCAGAACCCGGTTCTGGTCGGTGGCTTCATGTGGGAGATGCTGCTGACCTCGGTGCTGATCTTCGCCCTGGGCGGAGCACTGGCGACGCGCGTCTTCGCGCAGTTCCAGCGCTTGCCGGGCGTGCTTTTGGTGCCTGCGATCCTCGTGCTGATGACGGTGGGCGTCTACGTCATCAACGGGCGCGCGTTGGACCTGTGGGTGATGCTGGGCGCCGGTGTGGCGGGCTATTTCCTGGAAAAGCTCGCCGTGCCGCTGGCGCCGATCATCCTGGGCATGATCCTGGGTCCGATGGCGGAACAAAGCATCCGCCGCGCGCTGCTCATCAGCCGGGGTGATTGGACCGAACTGCTGACGCGGCCCTTGTCCGCGGTGCTTTGCGTGGCGACCGTGCTGGTGGTGGTCTGGCCGCTCCTGCGGCGGCTGCGCCGGCGCTGAGGGGCTCAGGGGGCCATCACCGGCACGAGGGTCGAGTCCCAGTTGCGCAGGAAGTTCTCGCGCTTGATCGCATCGAGGAAGGTCAACAGACCGGCCCCCAGCCGGATCGGGACAAAACCGCTGTCGTCGCGCGCGAAGGGCAGGGCCGGATTGGCGGCCTCGTCGCCGGGCGGGCGGATCGCGACCAAAGGCGTGCGGCGCTGGATGACACCCTGTCCGGCATCCGACAGGAGGAAGGCCACGAAGGCCTCGCCCAGTTCCGGATTCCGCGCGTCCTTCGGGACAAAGGCGCTGCGGGTCATCACAAGATTGTAGTCGTCGAAGAAATGCACGCCGATTTCCGGCTGGTCGGCGTTGCGCGCCAGCGCATAGGAGCCGATGACGTTCAGGGCAAAGACCAACTCACCCTGCGACACGGCTTCGGCCATGCCGGACGTGGTCTCGAAGGTGCGCATGCCGGCGCGGCCAAGCGCTTCGAGAAGGCGGTTATTTTAGAGCATCGCCACGGGTTCGAAGGTAAACCCGAACAGCTCGCTGCGCCAGCGCGCCCAGTCCGGGGGCAGCCATGGCTTGGGGATGGCAAGCGGGCGGGCGAGGGCCTAATTGTGCGCCGCCATTTCCAGCAGGTGCGGATCGTTGGTGTCGCGAGCAGTTATTCGTCCAACCAATGGCCGAAAATCACACAAGTGTTTCAATTTTCGCTCAGCCAATCCACGAACATGTCGCGCGGATGGTAGCCGGTATCGTCCTTGCGCGCGGCGGCCAGTTTCGGCGAGGCCACCGGCACGACATATTCGCGCATCAGCTCCAGATAGCAGACATCGGCCGAGTCGCGTTCGCCGAAATGCACTGCACCGTAAAACGGCTCTGCCTCGAAATCGAAAGGCCTCAACCGCGGTGCCAGCCAACGCACGCCAAAGGCAGGCAACATCGCGATGTTCAGCTGGCCGCCGCCCGGGTTCACCTTCAGCCGCAGGCTGGCGGTTCCGATCTTGTCGAGGGCGTTTCTGATCTGGGTGCAATAGTCCCGCGCCGCCGGGTACAGCGTGATGCTTTTCCTGTCGCACAGGAACAACGAGGTTCCACGGTCATCCTCCAGCACCTTGAGCCTTCGGCTGACCGCTCTTTGCGAGACGCCGATTTCATGCCTGGTCCCGGTCAAGTTGCCAGTGCGCTTCAAGGATTCCAACGCACACAAGGCCGTCATCGGCGGAAGGAAGCGTTTGGGATGGCGCAAAGGTATGAGTGTTTTGCGTGATGTGGTTGATAAAGGCGTTTCTTATGGTTCGCGACGATGTGTCAAATGCACAGAACTGACGAGGGCAGGAATGCTAAGAAAATCAAGCAGAATAGAGGGTATGGCGCTGTCCGAAATCGTCGCGATCTCGGGAGCGGCTGCGCGCCTTGAGTCATGATGTTTTGGCATAAAACACGGGTAAACCGGATTTCCCGACCCCGCCACATGTCCGCGAGGCGGCAACGCTGGCGATGCAGAACGGCGTCACACGGTATTCGCCCACGTCCGGAATGCCGGCGCTGCGCAAGGTGCCCGCCCCGCGCCGCGGCGAACTGGTTCGTCTACCGGGCGTAGAGCTACGCCGTGAAAAAGATACCCTTGGCCGCCTCGTGACACTGGAATGCGGCAAGATTTACCAGGAGGGCCTCGGCGAAGTGCAGGAGATGATCGACATCTGCGATTTCGCCGTCGGCCTGTCGCGGCAGCTCTATGGCCTGACCATCGCCTCCGAACGTCCGGGCCATTCCATGCGCGAGACATGGCACCCGATCGGCATCTGCGGCATCATCACGGCGTTCAACTTTCCGGCGGCACCCTGGTGCTGGAACCCGGCGCTGGCGATGGTCTGCGGCGACCCGGTGATCGCCAAGCCCTCGGAAAAGACGCCGCTGGCACAGCTGGCCATCCAGAAGATCTGCGACCGCGCCATGGCGGCCTTTGGCGAGGATGCGCCCAAAGGGCAGATCCAGACGCTGATCGGCAAGACGATCCTGGAGCTGGGCGGAAACAACGCGAAGATCGTTGCGCCGTCGGCCGATCTGGAGATGGCCGTACGCGCCATCGTCTTCTCGGCAGTCGGGACGGCGGGGCAGCGTTGCACCTCGCTGCGTCGTCTGATCGTGCACGAAGATGTCTATGACCAGCTGGTACCGCGCCTTGCCAAAGTCTATGAGGGTCTCGCCATCGGCAACCCGCTTGAGGCAGGCGCACTGTTCGGGTCGCTGATCGACGCAGGCGCGATGACCGCGATGGACAAGGCTTTGGAACAGGTCCGGTCCGAGGACGGTACCGTGCATGGCGGCGGCCGTGCGCTAACCGACCAGTTCCCCGATGCGGCCTATGTCAGCCCGGCGATTGTCGAGACGCCTGCGCAATCCGATGTGGTCCACACCGAAACCTTTGCCCCGATCCTTTATGCGATGAAATACGCGGACCTCGACGAAGCCATCGGCCTGCAAAACGCCGTCCCGCAGGGTCTGTCGTCCTGCATCTTCTCGACGGATGTGCGCGAGACCGAGTATTTCCTGTCCGCCCAAGGGTCTGACTGTGGCATTGCCAACGTCAATATCGGTCCCTCGGGGGCCGAGATCGGGGGCGCATTCGGCGGCGAAAAGGAGACCGGCGGCGGGCGTGAAAGCGGATCGGATGCGTGGCGCGCCTATATGCGCCGCCAGACCAGCACCGTGAACTACTCTCGCGCGCTGCCGCTGGCGCAGGGCATTTCCTTTGAAATCTGATGGGAGACGCGGCGCTCGATAACCTCTGGTCGCGGACCGCGGCGGAACGCCACCAGTGGTCGCCCCTGTCCGGGGCGATCGAGGTGGATGTCGTCGTCATCGGCGGCGGGTTCACCGGCGTCTCGGCGGCCTATCACCTGGCCGCCGCCGGGGCGTCTGTCGCGCTGCTCGAAGCGTGCAGCATCGGCTACGGCGGGTCTGGCCGCAATGTCGGGCTGGTGAACGCCGGGCTTTGGACGCCCCCGGACCAGGTCGAGGACAAGCTAGGCCAGACGGCGGGCGCGGCCTTGAACGCAACGCTTGCCGAGGGGCCCGCGCTGGTCTTCGGCCTGATCGAGCAACACCAGATCAGCTGTGAGGCCAT
Organism: Tropicibacter sp. S64; assembly: GCF_049803835.1. Classification (NCBI taxonomy): domain Bacteria; kingdom Pseudomonadati; phylum Pseudomonadota; class Alphaproteobacteria; order Rhodobacterales; family Roseobacteraceae; genus Tropicibacter; species Tropicibacter sp. S64. The sequence goes on from NZ_JBNAGK010000016.1 coordinate 136,698, forward strand.
CCGCAAAAGCACCCTGCTTTGCGCCCATTCCGCAGCCGGCATGCGCGATCTGGAGAACCGCTTTGCCCAGCAGCAAAGGCGCGGTGCCCCGGTCAGGCTGCTGGATGCGGCGGAAACCGCACGGCGCACGGGCAGCCGGGCCCTTCACGGCGCGCTCTGGGATGCGCGCGCCGGAACGATCCAGCCTCTGGCCTATGTGCAGGGGCTGGCGCGCACCGCCGCCGCGCAGGGGGCCGCCCTTTTCGAGGGCTCCGGCGCGCTGGCAATCGACGAGACGGACAAGGGCTGGACCGTCCGCACCGCTCAGGGTGAGGTGCGCGCGGCCAAGCTGATCCAGGCGGTCAACGGCTACGGCACCGGGGCGGCCTTCGACAACGCCGTGATCCCGGCGCATTTCTTTCAGCTGGCGACGGCTCCTTTGCCACAGGACCTGCGGCGCGATATCCTCGGCGGCGGCGAAGGCTGCTGGGACACGGCGCTTGTCATGTCGTCCTTGCGGCTCGACCAGTCCGGTCGGATGATCTTTGGCGCACTCGGCAACCTCGACGGCTTTGGCGGGGCGCTGCATCGCGCTTGGGCCGAACGGAAACTGGCAAAGCTGTTCCCGCAGCTTGAAGGCATCCCGTTCGAGCAGGACTGGACCGGGCGCATCGCCATGACCGGCACCGACCTGCCCCGCGTGGAACGCCGGGGACGCAACGGTATCTCGATCCTCGGCTATAGCGGGCGGGGGATCGCGCCCGGCACGGTCTTTGGCAAGGTGTTGGCGGGCTGGGCACGGCCGGGGAACTGGCCACGATGGCGCGCGTCTTTGCCGTGATGGGCATGAAGCCGGTGGGGTATTACGACTTGTCGATTGCTTCGTTCCGGTCAATTCCACCGCCTTCCGCCCCGTGGCGCGGGCGGATCTGGCGGAAAACCTCTTGTGCGGCTGGAACTGATCGCGGACGAGGCTGTGCGCCAAAAGGCTGCCGAGACGCTGGCGCGCCGCAGGATCTTTACCGACGGTGCCGTTGCGCTCACGGAAAAGGCCGAGGAAGAAGGCTGAGCTCCTCCCCGAAAATCGGACAGTGACGGAAGCTACTATCTGACGTCTGCTGGTCTCTAAGAACGAGGAGATCAGAACATGTCGAAACGCAGGAACCATGACGCGGGCTTCAAGGCTCGCGTGGCGCTGGAAGCCCTGAAGGGCGAGCGCACGGTGTCGGAGCTGGCCGCGGAATACGGCGTGCATCCGACCATGATCCATCAGTGGAGCGAGCCATTGTGCGCCATTGGTTCAAGAACAATGGCGAGCGCGCTGCTTGAAGGCGCATCTGACATTTTCGAGCGCGGCGGGAAGAAGAAGGCCGAGGTCGACGAGGAGACGGTGCGGTCGCTTCACGCCAAGATCGGGGAACTGGCCGTCGCCAACGATTTTTTGTCCAGAAAGCTCAAGCCTTGGACCGGCAAGTGAGGCGCGGGATGATCGAACGCTCTCACCCCACGCTGTCGGTCGGGGCGCAATGCCGCCTGCTGTCGATCTCGCGGTCGTCGTTCTACTACGCACCGCTGGGCGAGACCGCAGTGAACCTGGCGCTCATGCAACTGATCGACCGGCAGTTCCTCGAAACCCCGTTCTACGGCGTCCAACAAATGACCTGGCACCTGCAGAACGAGGGCCACGCTGTGAACGTGAAGCGTATCCGGCGGCTGATGCGGCTCATGCGTTTGATGCCGATTTATCAGAAGCCGAACACCAGCAAACCGGCCAAGGGGCACAAAACCTACCCCTACCTGTTGGGTGGCCTGCGGGTGGAACGGCCCAACCAGGTCTGGTGCGCCGACATCACGTACCTTCCGATGCGGCGGGGCTTCCTCTACCTGGTTGCCATCATGGACTGGTTCACCCGCAAGGTGCTGACTTGGCGCATCTCGAACACGCTCGAAGCCGACTTCTGCGTCGAGGCGCTGAACGAGGCGGTCCACCGCTTCGGCCCGCCCGAGATCATGAATACCGATCAGGGGTCGCAGTTCACGTCCTTCGCCTGGACCGACCGGCTGAAACGGATCGGCACCCGGATCTCGATGGACGGCAAGGGCCGGTGTCTCGACAACATCTTCATCGAACGCCTCTGGCGGTCCCTGAAGTATGAGTGCGTCTATCTGCACGCCTGGGAGACGGGCTCGCAGGCGAAGGCCGGGGTTGGCCAATGGATCACCTTCTACAACCACCAGCGGCCTCACGCCGCCCATGGCGGACAGCCGCCCGCCGTGGTCTACTTCAACCAGATCGAAACCGACCAGCAGGGGCAGAGAGTAGCTTAAACCACCCCGGAAACTGGCCAAAAGATGGGGAG
>NZ_JBNAGK010000017.1:0-114079 GCF_049803835.1 Tropicibacter sp. S64
CGGGGGCCAGTTCACAGGGAGGTCGCGGGCTTACTCGGCGGCGATGGCCTTTTCGGCGGCGGCGGTCTGCAGGATGAAGTCGAACTCGAAGTGCAGGTCGGTGCCCAGTTCCGGCGCGGCGGGCTTGAACGTGCCGATCAGGCTTTCCTTGACGGCGAAGACGCTGTCGTTGTCGAGCCAGGCGCTGTCGGCGTCGTAGATCTGGCTGATCAGCGGGCGGTAGCCGTCCTTGGAGATGATGAAGTGCATGTGGCCGGGGCGGTTCGGGTGGTGACCCATGAACTGCAGCAGCTCGCCGGCGGTCTCGTCCTCGGGGATCGGGTAGGGCACCGGGCGCACGGCGACAAAGGCGTAATGTCCGGTCTCGTCGGTCTCGAAGCGGCCGCGCAGGTTGTATTCCGGCTGGTCGGGGTCGAGGTTCTCGTAGATGCCGTTCGGCGCGTCTTCCCAGACATCCAGCGTCACACCGGCGATGCCGTTGCCGTTCTCGTCGCGGATATAGCCCTCGAACCAGGCGGTTTCCTCGTTGTCGAAATGCTTCTGGATCGTGGATGCCCCCTTGGGCAGCACCGGCGGGTTTTCCCGGTAGAACGGGCCGAGCACAGTGGACTCCGAGGCGTTGCCCGAAACCGGGTTGGTCATCATGTCGACCAGCACCTCGACGCCGATGATGTCGGCCAGCAGGATGAATTCCTGGCGGTTGTCGTTGCACAGCTTGCCGGCGCGTTCGAGGTAGGCGCAGGCCTCCAGGAACTCGGAATGCTGCAGCTTCACGTCCTTGATGAAGGCGTGCATGTGCTTGATGACGCCGGTCATGATCTCGCGCTGGCGCTCGGTGATCGGGCCGGACTTGCCGAGGCTGTCGATGACGACGTCGGTGATGTTGTCCTGATTGACGATACCCATGGGTTTCCTCCTCCTTGGCGGTCTCTGGGGTGACGGGCTGCCCCGTTGGCATCTGGTGTGACGGATCGCGGGCCGTCACCCAATGCCTGCGCCGGTATCGGCTGATACCGTGACCGGCGGGCACGATCCGGCGCAGTATCGCCCCATACCCGTCACGGCATGGCGCACGCCCGTCCGTCCGTGGCAGCAGGGGGGTGCGTTATCCGAGGGAGGCCCAAGTGATCGAGACATTGACGCAGATCCAGTCGCAACTGGACCGCACCCCGCACCTGCTGCGGCTGGGGCGGTTGTTTTCCGAGACGGTGCTGATCGAGGTGGACGGGGACGAGTACTACCTGACCTTCGACAAGGGCCGGATCACGTCCGTCGCACAGGGTCCCAGCCGCAAGACGCCGTGGCGCTTTGCCCTGCGCACCGATGCTGAAGCCCTGGCCGAGTTCTGGCAGCCGCGCCCCGCGCCCGGCTTTCACGACGTGTTCGGGCTGGTCAAGATCGGCCGGGGCCGGATCGACGGCGACATCCTGAGCCTCGTCAAGAACCTGCGCTTCTTCAAGGAGGTCCTGGGCCTCGCGCGCGCAAGACAGGAGCAAGCCGCATGAGCATCGAGCCGATTTGCGGGCGGTATCTGACCGTCCCCGTCGAAGGCGCCCCCCGCCGCATCTATTTCGAAGAGGCGGGGCAGGGGCGTCCCGTCCTTTGCCTGCACACCGCCGGGGCCGACACGCGCCAGTGGCGTCACCTGATGACCGATGCCGCCGTCACCGCGTCGAACCGCCTGATCGCCTTCGACATGCCCTGGCATGGCAAATCCCTGCCGCCCGAAGGCTTCGAGACGCAGGAATACCTGCTGACCACCGAAGCCTATATCGAAACCGTTCTGGCGGTGGCGGGCGGGCTGGGGCTGGACAGGCCGGTTCTGGCGGGCTGTTCCATGGGCGGACGCATCGCGCTGCAACTGGCGGCGCTGCACCCGGACAAGTTCAGCGGGTTCATCGCCATCGAGGCCTCCGATTTCCAGCCCGCCTGGTATGACATCGACTGGTTCCACCGCCCCGACGCCCATGGCGGCGAGATGGGCGCGGCGCTGGTCTCGGCGAATATCTCGCCCTTCGCGCCGGAGGCCGAGCGCTGGAACACGCTGTGGATGTTCATGCAAAGCGGGCCGGGCGTGTTCCGGGGCGATCTGTCGTTCTACACGAAGGACGACAGCCTGATCGCGCGGCTTGGCCAGATCGACACGGGCCGCACGCCGGTGCATGTCCTCGTCGGCGCCTACGACCTGACCTGCACCCCCGAAGACGCCGCCCGCACCGCCCGCGCCATCCCCGGCGCCACGCTGGCGGTGATGGACGAACTCGGCCACTTCCCGATGAGCGAACACCCCGAGGGCTTCCGCCCCTTCTTCCTCGACGCGCTGGCAAAAATGCCCGCCACAAAAGCGAAAGCCGCATGAGACATGCCAGCCGATCTCGGCCGCAGCCGTGGTCTCGGACAATGTCGCATCCCGCTTTGGAATGGGCTTCGCTTGCGTCTGCACGCCTGGCACCAGCAGTCTGTGGTAAGCAGTCCGCGGCAATGACCGACCGTTCGGTGCAGGGGCCGGCGTGTCAGGCAAGCCGTCTGCCTTCTGCGTCGAAATGGTAGGCGCTGTGCGGATGAAACCCGAACCGCAGATCCTGACCTTCCTCGACCGTGTGCTGTCCGAACAGGCGTGCGGTGATCTGATGGTTGCCCACGAAGCCGATGACATTGGTGTCCCCGCCCAGCTTTTCGACATGGCTGACGCGGGTCCTCAGAGCGCCATCCTCGGCGAGGAAGAGATCCTCGGGGCGGATGCCCACGGTGCGCGGATCGCCCTCGGCCAGCAGCCCCGCCGGGAAGAAATTCATCGAAGGCGCACCCAGGAACCCCGCGACGAACTGGTTGGCGGGATTGTTGTATAACTCCATCGGGCTGCCGATCTGTTCGACCCGGCCATCACGCAGCACGACGATCTTGTCGGCCAGCGTCATGGCTTCCGTCTGGTCGTGGGTGACATAGACCATCGCGCCGCCAAGCTGCCGGTGCAGGTTGGCGATTTCGATCCGCGTGTTCATCCGTAGCGCCGCGTCGAGGTTCGAGAGCGGCTCGTCGAAGAGGAACAGCTTCGGCTCGCGCACGATGGCCCGGCCGATGGCGACCCGCTGGCGCTGTCCGCCCGACAGCTCCGAGGGCAAGCGATCCAGGTAAGCGCCGAGGTCCAGCATCGCCGAGGCCTTTTGCACGCGCTCTTCGATCACGGCCTTGGGCCGGCCCTCCTGTTTCAGTGCAAGGCTCATGTTGCCGCGCACGGTCAGATGCGGGTAGAGCGCGTAGCTCTGGAACACCATGGCGATGCCGCGTTTCGACGGCGGGGTCCGATTGACCACCTCGCCACCGATTTGCAGCTCACCCGAGGTCGCATCCTCCAGCCCCGCGATCACCCGCAGAAGCGTGGACTTGCCACAGCCGGAGGGGCCGACGAAGACGACGAATTCGCCTTCTTCGACGTCGAGGTCGATGTCCTTCAGCACGTGAACCTTGCCAAAGGACTTGTTCACGGATTTCAGCGACAGGGCGGTCATGGCAGAATCTCCTCGAGAGAAACGGATCGGCCGCTGCGGATGCTCTCATCCGCTGCAAGGCAGATGGCGAGCGAGCGCAGCGCATCGTTCATGTGGCGGGTCAGGTCGGTGTCTTCGGCAATGGCACGCAGCATGGCGGCCTGTTCGGCGTCACACAGCGCCTGATGACCGGGTTCGTCCGGCATGGCGACTGTGTGGTCGCCATCCGGCGTGTGGATCAGCAGACCGCCGACTTTCGTATGCCCGTCGATATCGGCGGAGGCCCCCTTGTTGCCTTCGGTGATCGAAACGGAGCCGTTCGGGCTGACGATGTCCTTCACGAAAAAGGCGGTCTCCGACATCATCGGCCCCCACCCGGCCTCGTACCAGCCGACGGAGCCATCGGCGAAGAACACCTGAAACTGCCCGTAATTATACATGTCCGGCGCGATTTCGTCGGTCAGACGCAGGCCCATGCCATGCACGCGCAACGGGGCGGCGTCGGTGATCTGGCACATGACATCGACGTAATGAACGCCGCAATCGACGATGGGCGAGGTGGTCTGCATCAGCGCCTTGTGCGTCTCCCACTCTGCGCCGCTCGATTGCTGATTGAGGTTGAGGCGGAAGACGTATGGCCCGCCAAGGCTCCGCGCCTCTTCGATCAGCCGCACCCAGGACGGGTGCTGGCGCAGGATGTAGCCGACCATGAGCTTGCGGCCCGTGCGCATTGCCGTGTCCACCACGCGGCGGGCGTCGGCGACTGTCGTGGCCAGCGGCTTTTCGACGAAAACATGCGCGCCCGCTTCCATCGCGGCACAGGCAAGATCCGCGTGGCTGTCGGAATAGGTGGCGATCACCACGAGGTCGGGTCTTGTCGCCATGCCCGCATCGAAGGTGGCAAAGCGCGGGTAGCCTTCGAGCGCCTCCGGCAGGGCGATGTCCGAGCGGTTCACCAGCCCGACAATCTCTGCCCCGGGGTTGGCATGATGGGCGAGCGCATGGCTGCGCCCCATGTTGCCCAGACCGACAATCAGAACCCGCATCATTTGACCGCTCCCGAGGTGATGCCGCGGATCAGTTGCCGCGAGAAGATGACATAGAGGACAAGCACCGGCAGGATCGCCATGCTGAGCGCCGAGAGAACCGCGTTCCAGTCGGTGACGAACTGCCCGATGAAAACCTGCGAGCCGAGGGTCAGGGTCTTGGTCTCCTCCGCCGGTGCGAGGATCAGCGGGAACCACAGGTCGTTCCAGATCGGGATCATGTTGAACACCGCCACCGTCGCCATCGCCGGCCGCACCAGCGGCAGGACGAGGCGGAAGAAGATGGTGTATTCCGACAGCCCGTCGATCCGACCGGCGTTCTTCAGATCGTCGGACACCTGCCGCATGAACTCCGACAGGATGAACACCGCCAGAGGCAACCCCTGCGCCGTATAGACAAGGATCAGTGCCGTGAGCGTGTTCACGAGACCCGTCGCCACCATCATTTCGAGGATCGCGACCGTGCCGATGCGGATCGGGATCATGATCCCGAGCGCGAGATACAGCCCCATCAGCATATTGCCCCGGAACCTGTATTCGGACAGGGCATAGGCCGCCATCGCGCCAAAGAGCAGGATGAAGAAGAGGGAGACGACCGTGACGATCATCGAGTTCTGGAAGTAGCCGAAGAAATCCCCCTGCTTCATCACCGTCTCGTAACCGATGGTCGAAAAGCTCTCTGCATCGGGCAGCGCCAAAGGCTCGCGGAAGATCGCCTTGCGGGTCTTGAAGCTGTTGATGAGGATGACGAAGACCGGGAACAGCGCGATCAGCGTATAGAGGATCAGCGCCCCGTGCATCAGGGCCGTGTTGAGCGGGTTGGAGCGGGCGCGGTTCACAGCTGATACCTCCGCATGCGGGTCTGGATGCCGAACAGGTAGATGCACACGCCGACGAGGATGATCGCGAACATCGCCCCGGCGATGGCCGACCCCATATGCGGATCACCCAGCTGCAACTGGAACCCGAAGAAGGTGCGGTACATGAAGGTGCCAAGGATATCGGTGGAGAAATCCGGCCCGGCCAGCGCGCCCTGCGCCGCATAGATCAGGTCGAACGCGTTGAAATTGCCGACAAAGGTCAGGATTGAGATGATCCCGATCGACGGCAGGATCAGCGGCAGCTTGATCTTCCAGAAGGCGGCCATGCCGGTGACGCCGTCGACCTCCCCGGCTTCGAGGATCTCTTCGGGGATCGACAAGAGCGCCGCATAGATCAGCATCATCGGGATGCCGACGAACTGCCAGACCGAGATCAGCGCCAGCGTGGTCAGGGCGTATTCCTCCTTGCCCAGCCAGGGCGCGAAGAGCGATTTCAGCCCGACGGCGTCGAGCATGGAGGGCGCGATGCCCCAGATCGGCGAGAGGATCAGCTTCCACGCGAAGCCAACGATGACGAAGGACAGGATCGTCGGGATGAAGATCGCCGAGCGGTAGAGCGCGGCAAACCGCAACCGCGGATGGCTGAGCAGCGCCGCAAGGGCGATCCCGATGGGGTTCTGCACCAGCATGTGCACGAGGAAGAACCAGAAGTTGTTGCCCAGAGCGTTCCAGAACTGATCCGCCCAGACGGAGTCAAAGAACAGCCGGCGGAAGTTTTCGAGCCCGACAAAGACCCGCTCCTGATCGACGCGGGCAAAAAGCGCCAGCCGTAGCGTGTTGAACAGCGGAAAGATCATCACGGCAGTGTAGACCAGCACCGCGGGAGCCAGGAAAATCGGGATATGCCAACGGATCCCTGTGCGCTCAGACATGGCAGGACTCCTCCGGGGCTGCCGGGGTGACCACACGTGTGAGGGTACCCATGCTGTCGGGGATGGTTTGAATGATCATGAATGCCGCTCCGGTTGAGAGGGACGCCGCTCGGGCGGGGATCTTCGGGAAGCAGGACCGGGCGGTGCGTGCACGCCGGTCAGGGCGACGCCCCTTCGGACAGTGGCCGCGTCTCTGACGTCCTGGGTGTGAAGACATCCCCGCCGAAGCCGTCAGGCAGGGGCAAGCGGCGGCGCGGTCCGTTCCGGTGCGCCGCCGCAAGACTTACTGCTGCGGGGCGTACCAGCTGGCGAGGCCGTCCTGCAGCTTCTGGCCCAGTTCCTCGGGGGTCGATGTGCCCTTGATTGCCGCCGCCGACGCGCCCCAGGTCTCGTTTTCGAGGTTCGGCGTGCCGCGCGACAGGATCTGGTAAGTCGAGCGGATGGTCGATTCACACTCCCCGCGCCAGCTGACGAATTCCGCGGCCAGTGGGTCGGTGATCTCGACCGGCGCCGAGGACAGCGGGAAGAAACCCGGCAGCGCGTTGCCGAAGATGGACGCGAATTCCGGGCTGGCCACCCAGGCGAGGAAGGTCCGCGCGGCCTCGGGATGGTCGGTTGCGGCGTTCATGCCGATGCCGATGTCGGTGTGATCAGAGATGTAGCAGGTATCGCCCGCGGCCTTGACCGGCGGCTTGAAGGCGCCCATCTCGAAATCGGCCTGCGCGTTGAAGCCGGACACCTCCCACGAGCCCGCCGGATAGATCGCGGCGCGGCCGAGGGTAAAGATGTTCTGGCTGTCGGGATAGGTCTGCGCCTCGTAGCCGTCGCCGAGGTAGTCGGCCCAGCGGGCCAGGGTCGCATAGGGCGCGACCCACTGTTCGTCGGTCAGCTTCTGCTCGCCCTTGATGAGCGCCTGACGGCCCTCCTCGCCCTTCCAGTAGTTCGGGCCGATGTTGTTGTACCCCATGGTGGCGGCTTCCCACTGGTCGTTGGTGCCCATCGCCATCGGAATGTAGGTGCCGTCTTCCTTGATCTTGTCGAGCACGGCGAAGAATTCGTCTTCCGTCGTGGGTACTTCAAGACCGAGTTCCGCAAAGGCGTCCTTGTTGTAGATGAAGCCGTGGATCACGCTCGCCATCGGCACGCAGAAGGTGGCGGAGCCGTCATCGGTCTGCCAGGCGGATTTTGCCACATCCGAGAAGTTCGACATGGCGTCGAGGTCACTCAGGTCCGCGAGGTGGCCGGCCTGGTAGAGCGCCAGCGAGGCATCGAAGGGGCGGCAGGTGATCAGGTCGCCCGCCGAACCGGCGTCCAGCTTGGAGTTCAGCACGGCGTTGTATTCCGCCGGGGCGGACGGCGTGAACTGCACCTTGATGCCGGGGTTTTCGGCCTCGAAGGCGGGGATGATCTGGTCCTGCCACAGGGTCAGGTCGTCGTTGCGCCAGCTTTCGATCGTCAGCGTGACGTCCTGCGCCTGTGCGCCGGTGGCCACCAGCGCTGTCGTCAGCAGCGCCAGCTTCAGTGTCGTGCGTGTCATGTCCGTTCTCCCAGTTGGTTTTGTTTTTCGTCTTGCCGCGCCAGGGCGGCGCGCAGGTTTCCCCCGGTTTCCCGGAGAATCTCGTTGGCCCGGGCTTCCGAGACGCCCGTCGCCGCCATCACGACCGCTGTCTTGACCGCGCCCCGGGCCGCCTCCAGCGCCTCGGTGGCGCGATCCTGCGGCACCCCTGTGATGCGGCGGATCATGCCGGTCGCCCGGCCGCGCAGCTTGATGTTGTCGGCCCGCAGGTTGACCATCATCCCGTCATGCACATGGCCCAACTCCACCGCCATGGCGGTCGACAGCATGTTCAGCGCGATCTTCTGCGCGGTGCCCGCGCCCATCCGGGTCGACCCGGAAATCACCTCGGGTGGGGTGGGCAGGCAGATGGCGTGATCGGCCCCCTCCAGCAGCGGTGTGCCGGGATTGTTGGCGATGGCGACCACCGTCGCGCCCCTGTCGCGGGCGATCTGTACGGCGGCCAGCGTGTAGGGTGTCGTGCCGCTGGCGGAGACGGCGATGACTGTGTCGCGTGACTCCAACCCGGCCAAAGCCTCGGTCAGTCCGTCGGTTTCATCCTCCGTGCCGCCGGGCATCTCGGGGCCGGTGGGCAGGCCGCCTGCCATGTGAATGCGGATCTGCGAAGGCGGGATCGAGAAGGTCCCGCCCAGCTCCTGCGCATCGGCGGCGGCCATCAGTCCCGAGGACCCGGCGGCCACGTAATGCAGCAGGCCCCCGGTCCGGATCGTCCGGGCCATGGCGGAGGCCCCCCGTGCGATGTCCGCAGCCGCCCCGCGCACGGCCTGCGCGGCAGACACCTGCCCTTCGGCCAGCACCGCGGCAACCTCGGCCAGAGGGCGCAGGTCAAGCCCGATGGCCTGGTCGTGAAGCGCTTCGGTCGATGCTGCGGTCATGCGATTCCCCCGTTCGTTGCCAAAACAATACCTTTTCAATACCTTTTGTCCAGAAAATTCTTGCACGCCTCGTTTGGGGCCGAATTTCCCATGGTGGAAGCATGATTGGTCACCATTTTGCCTTCCCTTCCTGCAATAGGTATTGTAATGGTATTTTCATGAGCACATCGAAACACACCCTGGTTCTGGCCATAGACGGCGGCGGCACGCGCTGCCGGGTCGCCGCGCAAGGCGACGTCGTCACCGTGGTCGAGACAGGGTCTGCCAATGCCTCGACTGACTTCGACGGCACTGTGCGCCAGGTGCTGCAGGGGCTTGAAAAACTGGCCGATCGCCTGTCGCTTTCGACCCGGGCGCTGGCCGCCGCGCCGACCTTTATCGGACTGGCGGGGGTCACCGGGCCCGAGATCGCCGGACGGCTGCGCGCTGCCTTGCCCTTCGATACCGTGCGAATCGAGGATGACCGCGTTGCCGCCGTGCGCGGCGTGCTGGGGCAACGGGACGGGGTGCTGGCGCATTGCGGCACCGGCTCCTTCCACGCGGCGCAGGCGGGCGGCACGATCCGCCTGTCCGGCGGCTGGGGGCCGGTTCTGGGGGATGAAGCCTCGGCGCAATGGGTGGGCCGGCAAGCGCTGAGCCTTGTTCTCGAATGTGTCGACGGTCGTCGCGCCATGACCCCGTTGGCGCAGGGCCTTCTGTCCGACCTCGATGGTGCGCCGGGGATCGTGCGCTTTGCCGGCAGGGCTGCACCGCCGGACTTCGGGGCGCTCGCACCGCGGGTGACGGAGCACGCGCAACGGGGCGACGCGCTGGCCAGAACCATCCTGCGCCGGGGCGCCGACGACATCGCACGAGCGCTGCGGAAGATCGGCTGGCACACCGGGCTGCCCGTCTGCCTGACCGGCGGCATCGGCCCGCACTATGCGGATTACCTGCCGGACGACCTGCGCACCTGTCTGGCCGCCGCTCAAGGGGAACCCTTGGACGGAGCGATTTCGCTGGCCCGGGATCTGGCAAGGGAGACCGGCCATGACTCCGCTTGAATTCCTTCACCCCGCCGGCTGGCTGACCGACAGCGGCGGCCCACGCTACGTGCAGCTGCGCCGCCGCCTCGAGGAGGGCATCGGCGACGGCATCCTGCCGCCCAATTCCTCGCTCCCGCCCGAGCGCGAGCTGGCCGAGATCACCGGGTTGTCGCGCGTCACCGTGCGCAAGGCCATCCAGGAACTGGTCCGCGACGGGCTGGTGGAACAACGGCAGGGCTCGGGCACCTTTGTGCGTGAGCCGGTGGCCCGGATGGAACAGTCGCTGTCGCACCTGACCTCCTTTACGGAGGACATGGCACGGCGCGGCATGGACACCACGTCGAAATGGCTCGAACGCGGCATCTTTGCCGCGACAGAGCAGGAAGCCCGTGTACTGGACCTGGGCGAGAGCGGCGAGGTCGCCCGTATTTACCGCCTGCGCGAAGCGGGCGGGCGTCCGATGGCGCTGGAACGCGCCTCGCTGCCGTTGGACATCCTGCCCAACCCTCTCGAAGTGCGAACCTCTCTCTACGAGGTGCTCGACCGGCGTGGGCAACGTCCCGTCCGCGCCGTGCAGAAGATCTCCGCCATCAATATCGAGGCGCCCGAAGCCGAGCTTCTGGGCGTGGTCGACGGCGCGGCGGGGCTCAGCATCGAGCGCACTTCCTATCTGGAGGGAGGGCGCGTGGCGGAACTCACCCGGTCGCTCTATCGCGGCGATGCCTATGATTTCGTCGCGGAATTGCGCCTTTGACTTGCCCCTGACATTGGAAAGGGACCCTGACATGACCAACCACACCACGAAGATGCGCGAGGAAGTGCAGGAAATCCCCGACGCGGTCGACCGGCTCCTGACCCGGGGAGCGGACGCCATCGCGGCGGTGGCCGAACAGGCCCGCACGATGGATCCCCGCATGCTGATTTCGGTTGCGCGCGGCTCGTCGGATCACGCCTGCACTTACCTGAAATATGCCAGCGAACTGGTGCTGCGGCGGCCCATGGCCTCGGTCGGACCGTCGGTGAAGTCGATCTACGGCGTCGACCTGCAGGCCCCGGACGCGCTGTGCATCGCCGTGTCGCAATCGGGGCAAAGCCCGGACATCGTGCGCATGACGCAAAGCCTGCGGGCGGGCGGTGCCCTGACCGTGGCGATCACCAACGATGCCGCATCGCGGCTGGCGGGCGTCGCGGATGCCACCCTGCCGATCCATGCCGGTCCCGAACTCAGCGTCGCGGCAACCAAGACTTTCGTGACCTCGCTGGTGGCGGGGCTGTGGCTGCTTGCCGAGATCAAGGGGGATGACGACCTGCTGGCCGCGATCCGGGCGCTGCCCGAGCATCTCGCCCGCTCCGTGCGCTGCGACTGGTCGGAGGCGGCGGCGGCCATCGACGGCACCTCGCTGTTCACGCTGGGACGCGGGCCGTCCTGGGCAATTTCCAACGAGGCGGCGCTGAAGTTCAAGGAAACCTGCCTGATCCACGCCGAAAGCTATTCCTCCGCCGAGGTGCTGCATGGGCCGGTTTCGATCATCCAGCGCGATTTCCCGGTGATTGCCTTCGCTGCCGGAGACGCCGCCGAGGACAGCGTCGCGCAGGTGGCTGACGCATTGGCGGAGAAGGGCGCACGGGTGTTCACACTCGCCCGCGGGGCCGGGCGGGCCACGGTTTTGCCGCATGAGCGCACCGGCCACTGGCTGACCGATCCGGTCGCGGCCATCGTGTCTTTCTACGGCATGGTCGAAGCTGTCGCGGTCGGCAGGGGCATCGACCCGGACACACCGCGGCATCTCAACAAGGTGACGGAAACCGTATGACCCAGCCCGCGAAAACCTACCGGAACGGCCGCATCTTCGATGGGCAGACCCTGCGGGACGGCCATGCCTTGCGTATCGAGGCGGGGACAGTGGCGGCACTTGCTCCCGAAACCGAACTGCCGCGCGATGGCGAGGTCGTCGATCTGGGCGGCGACATCCTGTCTCCCGGTTATGTCGACCTGCAAGTCAACGGCGGCGACGGGATCATGTTCAACGATGATCCGTCCGTGGAAACGTTGCGTCGCATGGCCGGGGCGCACCGTCGCCTTGGTGTCGCGGCGCTGTTGCCGACGTTGATCACCGACAGCCGCGAGGTCACCCGCGCTGCCATCGCCGCCGCGATCGAGGCCGTGCAGGCGGGCGTGCCCGGCATCGCCGGGTTGCACCTGGAGGGGCCGCATCTGTCCGTTGCCCGCAAGGGGGCGCATGACCCCGCATTGATCCGCCCGATGGAACAGGCCGATCTCGACGCCTTGCTGGCTGCGGCGCAGGCCCTGCCAGTTCTCAAGGTCACGCTTGCGCCGGAAAACGTCACCGAGGCGCAGGTCACGACGCTGGCCGGTGCAGGGGTACTGATCTCCCTTGGCCATACGGACGCCGATTTCGACACCTGCCGCCGGTATTTTGCCGCGGGGGCGCGTTGCGCCACACACTTGTTCAACGCGATGAGCCAGCTTGGCAACCGCGAACCGGGCCTTGTCGGCGCGGTTCTCTCCGACGGTGCGGTGTCCGGGGGGCTGATCGCCGACGGGCTGCACGTCCATCCGGAAACGATCCGCACCGCCTGGGCGGCCAAGACCGGGCCGGGCCGTCTCTACCTTGTCAGCGATGCAATGGCGGTGGCCGGCACCGACCAGACCGCTTTCGATCTGGGCGGGCGGCGGATCGAGCGGCGCGTCGGTCGGTTGACCCTGGCGGACGGCACGCTGGCGGGGGCGGATCTGGACCTGACGACCGCGCTGCGGGTGATGACCGGACAGGTCGGAGTGCCGCTTGACGCTGCCCTGCACGCCGCCACCACGCTGCCTTCGCAAGTGATCGGCCGCAGGCCGGACCGACTGGCACAGGGCCACCCGGTGCCTGCCGGAATGATCCGCGTGACAAGCGGCCTCGATGCGGTGATCCCCTTGGGGTGACCAGCCAGCAGGCGACGCTGCGGCCAGATTGACCCGCTGAAACCGCGACCCGGCTGCGCGAGGCGGAACAGCGGGCGGGGATCTGCCCTTTCGGAGCCGCCGGTCCCGCGCTGCCGGAATACGTGCAATGGACCGGCTTTTGCATCTCGCGCTCTGGCGGGATGATCCGCAGGATCTTTTGACGCGTCGACGTTGAAGCGGCCGCGCCGATTGCGCCGAGGCCTCGCGAAGCTGTCGCAAGTCCTGTCGTATTGAGTTTTCGATCACTCAGGCAAAGCCAGAATTTCCGACTGCCAGCTTCCTGTCCATACGTGTCCTCATGCGCATCGAGGAGGATGGAGTGTCCTGGGAGTGCAGCGGACAAGGGAATTTCAAGTCGATCTCCGGAAGCGGGTCCGTCGCCGATTGGGACGACACGTGAAGACTCTTGCGCTGGCGTTTGTTGCAAACGCCAACAAACCGGCAAAGATCGTGCCCAAAGGCGTGCTGGATGCTGTCACCCGGGACGGGCATGTCTCCGGCGTGCCGATCCCGCGGCAGGGCACGAACTTCCTTTTCGCCACAGCGGATGCGCCGGCAGGGTCGATGCAAGGATGCCGCCAAGCCGGGATTGGCAGGTGATGGACATCCCGATTCGCTTGCCGTGCTCCACGGTCGGGCTTCTGACGCACGAGAGGGGTGGTCGCCGCCATGCCGCCGTTGACTGGATAGGGTTTGATCACGAAAGCGCTTGGGTCGGCGCTGACGGATCCAGGCTGGAACGTCGCGGGAAGGTTCGGCTTGAACGCTCCACCGTTTGCCAGCCACCCGGCATGTCTCAGGATTTCGCGATGGCGACTTCGATAAACGCGAGTCCCTTCTTCGCGGCGACGTGATCGAGCGCCTTTGTCAGGGCGCCGCGGAACTCTGCCGTGGTCGCCGCATGGCTCGCAAAGGCGCGAGAGGCTTCGGCGACCTTTACGAAATTCGGGCTGGGCGAGAGGTCGGTCAGCGGGACCGTGTTGGCGCGGGACGCATGGCCTTCCGGATAGACGTCGAGCACTGACTGGCGAACGGCGCCCCATTCGGTGTTGTTCAGCACGAGGACCACCATCGAGAGGCCAAGCGCCTCCGCGATCTGATGGCAGGCGACCGGGTTGGCGAACATGTAACTTCCGTCGCCCATGGTTGCCACCACGGTCCGGTCGGGCCGCGCAAGGGCAAAGCCCATGGCTGCCGGGAACCCCCAGCCGAGGCCGCCGGCATGCGGGCCATCGAACCAAGTCTGGTGCTTCTCAAGCACCATGGACGGCAACTGACAGCCTAGTTCGGAAAACACCGTGGCGTCCCGGTCCCGTAGTTGCAGTGACAGCTCATGACTGATCCAGCGCTTGGTCAAGGCCGAGGCGCCCTCATCGCCAACGGCGGCGTCGAAGCGGGCGGTTCTGTCCCTTTCGTTCGCCTGCGTGATGGTCCTGGCGCGTGCCAGGGCCTTCTTTCCGTCGCTGTCACGACGTTTCGATAGCGCGGCTTCGAGCGCCAGGATTGCGGGCGCGATCTCTGTGGTCATACCCAGATCGCAGCGAAAGTTCCGGACGCCGGAGCGCTCCTGCAACGGGCGCGGGCCGATCTGGATCACGGTCGCGTCTTCCCGCGGTTCCGCCTGTGCGGGAGACCAGGGGGCGAGTACGTCGAGGCACAGGATGACATCGGCCTTTTCCAGCCAAGGGCGCGGGTCCGGCCCTGTGGCCATCGGGTGGGTTGTCGGAAGCGCCAGTTCGACGGTCCAGTACTGACATACGGGAATGCCCCATTCCCCGGTCAGGCGGGCCAGAGCGTCGAAGGCCTCCTGCGAGCCCGCGCCGTGCTGGGCGAAGATCACCGGATGCTTCGCCTCGGCGAGAAGGCGGGCAATCTCGTTCATCGTGGCAAGGTCGGGGCCGATGTGCGAGGGACGCATGTGCGGCCGGCGCAGGGCGCCCTTGGCGGGAACGGTCTCACAGAGCACTTCGCGCGGCAGGCTGACATAGACCGGCCCCTTGGGCGTGGACCCGGCGATCCCATGGGCGCGGTCCATGACGTCGAAGACCTGTTCGGGGAAGCGCAGTTCGTAATCCCATTTGGTCGCCTCCCGCACGAGGCTTGCCTGGTCGAGCATTTCCTGCCCCCAGCCGATGGGAACCGTTCGGGCCCCCAGCCGGCCCTTTTCCAGGGTCGGGGTGCGACCGGAAAACAACAGCATCGGGATGTTGTCGCAGGCCGCGTTGATCGCGCCCATGGCAACATTCGCGAGTCCGACGTTTGTGTGGACCATGACGGCCTGCGGACGCCCTGTGGCCAGCGCATAGCCATGCGCCATGCCGATTGCTGCGCTTTCGAAGGGCACGGTGACCGTACGGGGCAGCGACATGCCCTCGGCCTCGGCTTCGGACAAGCCCTCGATAACAGGAGGAAAGTCGGTGCCGGAGTTGGCGAATACGTACTCGACACCCAAAGCGCTGAATCGAGACAGCAGGGCTGCACCGGCGGTCATTCTGTTATTTTCGGTCATCCTGGCTTCCCGACTATCTCTCGAATAGTGAGATACTCATCTCAGTAATGCATGAAATCTTGGCGCATCTTGTCAAGCGCCCAAACAGGCTGGTCCTGGATTGCGCCGAGGACCTCTTGCGCGATTGTCGCGAGACTGGCCGCTATTCGTGCCTCGTGGGCCGCCGAAAACCGGCTGGCCATGCGAAAGGCAGACAGCGTCAGGCGCGGCTCTCCGGCATGGTCGAACACCGGCACGACCACAGCGCCGATGTCCGGTTTGCTTTCGCCGCGGTTGCAGGCGAATCCGTCCTGTCGCGCCCGGTCGATTTCGCTTAAAAGGACGGGCACGTTCGCCACTGCCAACTTTCCGGTCCGGACCAGATCGCCGATCCGGGCGTCGCGCTACTGCGGTGCCATATGTGCGAGCCAATGTTTGCCCTGTGCCAAGGCTGCAGGCACCCCGACGCACCTGTACCAAAGCGCCAACCGCTTCCAGCATGACCAGGAACCGATGCGCCGAGCTGGCGCTCATCTCCAATGCCTGCGCCGCTTCGGCCGATGTCATCTGCGGGTTTTGGCTGGGAAAAGAACTCGAGAATTTCGAGGGTCGTGATCAGCGATCCACTTAGCGGTGTGACCATTCGATCTGCTTCGACAGTGGTGGATGGCGCAACGCCACGCGTGGCCGGCTGTGTTTCCGGTATCGTTGCAGAAGTCGGGACTTTGAAACAGGTCCCTGATCTGCTCACACAACCAGACGCACGCGGGATCCTGCATCGTGTTGATGTGCCGGACATTTTGCACCTTCGAGCGCCCGCGCGGGCAGGTGGTGCTGGGCGCACCGGTCAGTCCGGACGCGGGCGGGCAGAGTGCGGGCGCGATGCACGCCGAAACCCTTCTGAACGGGGTGCCCGCGGACATTTGCATCTATGCCGAAGAAAGTTTTGGCGGCGGGTAAGACCCGGGTTACGGCGGGATAGATGGCAAGGCTGCGTTCGCCAAGTTCACCGATCTGCGCTGGATCACAAGAGACGACCCGAACCGGCACGACCCGTTCTGAATCGACTTGAAGCTGAGTAAGCCAGCCCCTCGAGCGGGGCAAAGACCTGGCCGTCCACCAGCGGCAAAAGGCAGAGGCTGACCTCGTCCCGGATCAGCACATCGGAGTCGGTCATCAGCGCCCGCCTGATGGCGGTTGCCTGCTGTTCACCGCCCGTCCCCGGTGTTGGAGAATGCCGTCCTCGTCCTCGGGCAGCGGCTCGCACGGCGAACGTCCATTCGGACCGAAGATCTGGGCCAAACCGCCGACGGGCCTGGTGGTCTGCCGGTTCAGAAGAAACGCCTTTTCTACTTTGTAGCCGGCAACCGGGTCGAACATCTCCTGGCTGACGATGGCGCAGGTGGCCAGAACACAGCCGGAGTCTTCGACCGCGTAGATCTGCGACGCGGCAGTGTTGACCTCTGGTCCCAGCGCAGCGGAAATTGAGCCCCGCCTCCTGCGAAAGGGGACGGGGAAAGACCGTCAGTAGCCGACGGTGAAGCGTGCCCTGGGGTGCTTCGGCGCTTCGATCTCGTCGACCATGGCGATGGCGAAATCCTCGTAGCTGATGCGGCTGCCGTCCGGCCCGACCAGCAGCGCGTCGGTGCCAAGCCGGAACGTCCCGGTGCGCTCGCCTGCTTCGAACACGGCAGACGGTGACAGGAAAGACCAGTTCAGCCCCTCGGTCGCCCGTAGACGGTCGAGGTAGGCAGCGCCGGCCGCCGCTTCGGCGCGGTAGGCATCGGGGAAGTTCGGATCGTCGATCAGCCTTGCGCCCGGCGCGACTTCGAGGCTGCCGGCGCCGCCGACAACGAGGTAACGCGGCACGCCGGATGTCTGAACCGCGTCCAGCAGCTTGTCCGGATCGAAGGCGAGGAACCTGACCGAACTGATGACCGCATCGTGGCCGGCCAGGGTCTGCGCCAGCGTCTCGGGTTCGGTGATGTCGCCCACGACGGGATTGGTTCGATCCAGCGCCTGGATCTCGTCGGCGGACCGGGCGATGGCGGTGACCGTGTGCCCGCGTGCGATGAGTTCCCGGTGCAGTCGCTGGCCGACATTGCCGGAGGCGCCGATGAGTGCGATTTTCATGACAGGGTTCCTTTGACCTGAAGTTCAGACGGTTTCGTCGAGTGCGGCGAGAACGGCATCGCCGCCCGCGTAGAGGGTCTGGCCGTCGACGACACGCGTGCGCTGCGCGTCGCGGATCACCAGCTGGGGCACACCGCGCAGACCGAGACTCTGCATGGCCCGCTGTCCCTCGACGATCCGCCGGTCGGTCTCGGCGGCAAGCGCCGGGTCGTTGTCGATGGCGGCTGCCAGGTCGGCTTCCGCCACTGCGCCGCCCGCGATCCGCGCGGCTATCCGGGCGACGATGTCGGTGCGCGAGGTGTCGTGACCCTCGACATAACGGGCGATCTGTGCCGCGTGCAGGAAACGGGGCTCCAGCGCCGGACCGACCTGCCCGAGTGCCACAAGGGCTCGGGTCAGCGGCAGCGACGAAAACATGCCGTTCGGCGCACGCATGACGCCGGTATGATACGCGTCGCTAAAGCGCTGGCCGGTGAGCTCCTGAATCCGGATGTCGTTGGCGTAGGCATGATCGGCGATTGTCGCGACGGGCCGGGGCGCAGCGAATAACCCGGTGGGCATCATCGTCAGCTGCACGGTCTCCGTTTCGGACATTTTCCTGATCGCCGGGGCGGCGGCATAGCACCAGCCGCAGAGCGGATCGAACAGGTAGGTAAACTGGGTCTTGGCGGTCATGTCGGGTCCTTTCCGTGTCTGAAGCCTATTTGGAATTTCCTGTTTCGAAGATAAACAGCCAGCGAGTATCAATACTGTTGCATGAAGTGAGCAAATCCATGCTGGACCGGATCATCGCCGCGCGGGTCTTTCTCGAAACTGTTGAGCGCGGCAGCGCCACCGCCGCGGCCGAAGCACTCGGCATCTCGCGCGCCATGGCCTCGCGTTACCTGGCCGCGATGGAGGATTGGGCGGGCACGCGGCTGCTGCATCGCTCGACCCGCAGGCTCTCCCTGTCTCCCGCGGGCGAGAACGCGCTGGTCCGGTGCCGCGAGCTGGTCGAGATCGCCGACAGCATAGCCGACCAGTCCGAGGCCGCAGAAACGCCGCAGGGCGAGCTGCGCGTGGCAATGCCGGGATTGCTGGCGGATGCGGTTTTTCTGCCTCTGGCGCAGGGGTTTGCCGAGCGCTTTCCGAGGGTGTCCATCGACCTTCAGGTCACGGACCGGATCGTGGACCTGGTTCAGGACCGGATCGACGTCTCCCTTCGAATTACCGCCACGCTCGACCGTGCGGTGATTGCGCGGCGGCTGGGCGAGGTCGGCTCGGTGCTCTGCGCAGCGCCGGACCTGCTGGCTCGGATCGGCCATCCGTCCGGCCCCGAGGAACTGGCCAGCCTGCCTTGCCTGACCTACGGCCAGTTCGGCGGCCGCACCTGGGTTCTGAGTGGACCGGACAAGACCGTGCGTGTCGAGGTTGGCGGACCGCTGCGGACCAACCAGGCCCTGCTGTTGCAACGCGCCGCCATCGGCGGATTGGGGATAGCCATGCTTCCGGCTTTTTCCGCCGCTCCGCATATGATCGAGGGCCGGTTGGTGCGCGTCCTGCCGGACTGGAGCCTGCCCGGGCTGTCGCTCTATGCCCTTTACGCCTCGCGGCGAAATCTGCCCTGCGCCACCCGTGCCTTCATCGACTTTGTCGCCGAAGCCATCGCGCGGGACCCGGTGTTCCGTCGGTCCTGATCCGCTGCGCGCGGGCGCGGTTCAGCCGCGCCTGTCCTTGCGGTGTTCAAAGGCGTCGATCATGCGGATCATCCACGGAATATTGGGCATGAACAGGAAGATCCGCGTGAGCTGGAAAGCGGTCACCAACGCAAGGTCGATCCCGAGGAACTTGGCTGTCAGGGCCATCTCCGTCACACCGCCCGGCGCGGCTCCCAGGACCAGAACCTCCCAGGGTTGACCGGCCAGCCAGGCAATCGCCACCGCGATGCCGGAGACCAGGCCGAGCAACACCAGAGTGCTCAGCAGGATGGCGACCAACTGGCGTTTCTGGTTGACGAAAAGGTCGTGCCGGAAGGTACTGCCAAGCCAGGTGCCAAGGACGATCTGGGCCAGAGACAGGATTTCCGCCGGGAACGCCGTCGGGTGCAGGCCGATAGCGCTGGCCGCCGCCGAAAACGTGAGCGGCCCGAGGAAATAGGGATTGGACAGCCCGAGACGCTTGAAGAGCAGCGCCCCGGCGATTGCGAGAAACGCAAGAAAACCGTTGCCAAGCGGATCGACCGCTCCGCCGCGTATCACACCGGAGCGGTCGGGCCAACCATCCAGGGCGAAGACCGCGATGGGCACGAGGATCACCACCGCGGCGATGCGCGTGGTCTGCGCAAGGATCACCGGGGCCGGGTCGCAGCCGTGCCGTTCCGCCATGATTGCCGCTTCGACCGGGCTGGTCGGGAAGGTCGACAGGAAAGCCTGCGACAGTCGGATACCCGTCGTGCGCGCGACGAGGATGGCCATGATCCCGGCACAGGCCGCCGACGCCAGCGCGGTTCCGATCATCACCGGCGCGAGCGTCAGCAGCGCCGCCAGCGCGGCGGGGGTAAAGGCCAGACCCACCTGCGCGGCGATGGTCATCTGTCCGAAGGGGCGGGTCTTGACCGGGACCGTAACCTTGAGCAGGCCCGAGATCGACAGCGCTGCCGACAGCACAAGCGGGCCGATCATCCAGGGCAACGGGATACCCAGCCGGGCAAAGCCCCAACCGGCGCAGGTCGCTGCGAGATAGAGGGCCAACAGGGAAAGCAGGGTCTTGGAGCGCGGCGACAAGGGGGAAGTCCTCGGAAGTCTCGGGATAGTCGGACAGGAACGCCCGGGCCACGCCTGCCTTCACAGGTCGGCGGGCCGGTGCGGCGGAGCCATGGAGAAGGGTTTACGCCGTGTCAGGCAGGGGCTGGACGGGAACGGGCTTGCCGTTCGGGTCGAGGGCGACGAAGACAAAATTCGCCTCTGTCACCTTTTCGCTGAAGCGTGCTTCGCGCGGGCGGCGCCAGGCGTCCACATGGATGGTCATGGATGTTTTTCCGACCCTTGTCAGCGAGGCATACAACGAGACTTCGTCCCCGACCTTGACCGGGCGGTGAAAGATCATGCCGTCGACCGCGATGGTTGCGCTGCGCCCCCCCGAGGTAAAGGCCGCGACCGTCCCGGCGGCCAGGTCCATCTGGCTCATCAGCCAGCCGCCAAAGATGTCGCCTGCCGGGTTCGTGTCGGCGGGCATGGCGATGGTTCGGATGGTCGGGTCGCTGGTCGGCGGCTGTTCGGAAACGGTCATTGGCTTGTCCTGTTCCAGGGTCTGAGACCGCCCTCGGGACGCTCCTGACCGGGATTGCTTGCGCACAGCATACTTAATCCTTGGCTGGCCTGAACCCAACCAATGGTTTGGTCACGGCAAACCGGCTGCACAGTATACCCCACCAAACGCCGCGTGGCGGCATTTGCAAGGGAGGGAATGCGCATGGCTGATGTATCTGTCGACATTAGGGATGGGCTTGGCTGGGTTACCATCGACAATCCTCCGGTGAATGCCATCGGGCGCGGCGTGCGGCAAGGTTTGCTGGATGTGGCGATGCAGCTGCGGGAGACGGACGTCCGGGCCGTGGTGCTGACAGGGGCTGGGAGCGCCTTCGTGGCCGGCGCGGATATCCGCGAGCTCGGCCAGACGCCGGTTGCACCTTTCCTGCCCGACGTGCTCACAGCGATTGCCGCCTCGCCGGTGCCTTGGGTTGCGGCCCTGGGCGGTGTGGCGCTTGGCGGTGGCCTGGAGTTGGCGATGGCCTGCCATTCGCGGATTGCGGTCGCCGGGGCCAAGGTCGGTTTGCCGGAAGTCAATATCGGGATCATTCCCGGGTCCGGTGGCACGGTGCGCCTGCCGCGTCTCGTGCCCATGACCACGGCGATCAGGCTCGCCACGGGAGGCAAGCCGATTGCGGCACAAGACGCCTTTGAGGCCGGGTTGATAGACCGCGTGGCGCAGGGCGATCTGCTGACCGAGGCCGCCGAAATGGCCCTCGACCTGGCTGCGGCCGGGCGACCCGTACCGGCGCTGGACCGGGATCTGGTGGCAGGAGAGGCCATCGACTGGGACGCGCAGGAGGCTTTGCTGCGCAAGCGCAGCCGGGGCGCGGCTGCCCCGTTGGAGGCGCTCGCGGCGCTGAAATCTGCGGCGGAGAACCCCGTCGACGTGGCGCTGGCGGCCGAGCGCGAGCGGTTCCTGCGACTCGCCGCGTCAGAGGAGGCAGCGGCTCTGCGGCATGTGTTCTTTGCGGAGCGCGGTGCGGGGCAGGCGCTGAAACAGGCAGAGGCGAGCCCGGCGGACCTGTCGCGTGTCGGCGTGATCGGCGGCGGCACGATGGGGGCGGGGATCGCCACGGCGCTGTTGCTGTCGGGATCGCAGGTGTGCCTGGTCGAGCGCGACGCCGCCGCCGCCAGCCTCGCCGGGACACGCGTGGCGCAGACCATTGCCGCCAGCGTGAAGCGCGGCGCGGTGAGTGCGGCCAGGGGTGATGCGGCGCTGGCCGAACTGAGCACCGATACGGATTACATGGCCCTGACCGATTGCCCTCTGGTGATCGAGGCGGTGTTCGAGGACATGGGCGTCAAGCGCGAGGTCTTCGACAGGCTGGATGCGGTGATGCCCGCCGAGGCGATCCTCGCGACGAACACGTCCTATCTGGATGTGAACGTCCTGGCGGCAACGACGAAGGACCCTTCGCGCATTCTCGGGCTGCATTTCTTTTCGCCCGCGCATGTCATGAAGCTGCTCGAAGTGGTCCGGGGCGATGCGACCGGCGCACGGGCACTGGCGACGGGCGGCGCTCTGGCGAAACGCCTGCGCAAGATCCCGGTGGTGGCCGGGGTTTGCGACGGTTTCATCGGCAACCGGATCATGGCGGCCTACCGGCGCGATTGCGAGTTCATGCTGGAGGAGGGCGCCCTGCCGCAGGAGGTCGACGCGGCCATGGAGGCCTTCGGCTTTGCCATGGGGATCTATGCCGTGCAGGACATGAGCGGGCTGGACATCGCCTGGGCGCAGCGCAAGGCCCGTGCGGCGCAGCGCGATCCGGCGGAGCGCTACGCCCATATTGCCGACCGGCTGTGCGAGGCCGGGCGACTCGGGCGCAAGACCGGCAAGGGCTGGTACGATTACAGCTCCGGCAAGGCCGAGACCGATCCGGAGGTCACCCGGATCATCGAAGCGGAAAGCGCCAGGGCCGGGCGGACGCGCAGGGCGTTCACGGAAGCAGAAATCATCACCCGCATCCTGACGTCCATGCAGCGCGAGGGGCAGGCGGTCCTCGACGAGGGAATCGCCGAAGGGCCGGACGACATCGATGTGGTCATGATCACCGGCTACGGCTTCCCGCGTCACAAGGGTGGGCCGATGTACATGGCGCGCAGGGCACGCTGACGCGATTGCGGCCCGGACGACGGCGGAAAACGGCGGCAATCCGAGCCACCAGGCCAATCCCCGATACGGGCAAGGCAAACAAATGCTCAGTTCACGGACCGGGCTCCGGTCTGGGACACTGGGGGCAAGGAGTTCTGCCAGGACCCACAGGGATGCTGGCAAGGGAGGATGAAATGGAAGACTACAAGAATGCCCTCGGCTGGCGGCTGCGCCGGGATGTTCTCCGCGGCTCTTTGCCGGTATTGGACCTGGTGGCCTGTGCCGCCCTTCTGGTCCTGTTCTGGCAATATTTCTCGCAGGCGTCCGCCCTGCCGGCCCCACTCAACAAGATCGACATCGGCGCGGGCGGTTTTCCCACCCTGCTGGCGCTCGCGACGCTGATCGCCATTGTCGCGGTGGCCGTCGCTGCGGTCATTCGCATGTTCGACCCGCTGCCGGTCACCTGGGTTTCGATCCGGCGGCCGGTTTTCGTCCTGGTGACGGTCGGGCTGCTGGTCCTTCAGTCTATCTATTTCGAGACCCTGGGCACCCTGCCCAGCGTGCTGATCTTTGCCGTTCTGACGATGTTGGCCTGCGGCGAACGCCGCCCGGTGCACCTGATCGGCGTGCCGCTCGCCCTCGGGGCCTTCATCTACGTCGTCTTCAAACTGGCGCTCGCCGTCAACCTGCCGTGAGGAACAAACATGCTTGAGAGTCTGGCAATCGGTTTTTCCGCGTTCGGCGATCCAATGGTCTGGTTCGCCCTCGTCTTCGGCGCGCTGGCAGGCTACCTGATCGGGGCGATCCCCGGTCTTGGCCCGAGTCTTGGCGTCGCGCTTCTGATCCCCTTCACCTACGGCATGGACCCGGTGGTCTCCATCGTCGGCCTCGTCGCGCTCTATGCAGCGGCGGAATATGGCGGCGCGATCACCGCGATCCTGATCAACTCGCCCGGCACGGCGGCGGCGGTCGCGACATCCTGGGACGGCTATCCGCTGACCCAGCAGGGCCGGACCGGCGAGGCGCTGACCGTCTCGATCCTGTCCTCCGGCGCGGGCATCTTCATCTCGACGCTGCTGCTGATCGTCACGGCGGTTCCGCTGTCGGAGTTTGCGCTGCGCTTCGGTCCCGGTGAATATTTCGCGCTGGCGCTTGTCGGTCTGAGCCTGGTGGCCGGTCTGTCGGACGGCTCGCCGCTCAAGGGGACAGTCGCCATGGGCATCGGCCTTGCGCTGGCGACCATCGGGCTGGACGTTCAGACCGGCACGCCGCGTTTTACCATGGGCAATCCGGAGTTCTTCGAAGGCCTGCCGCTGGTGCCGGTCCTGCTCGGGCTTTACGCCCTGTCCGAAGTGCTGTTCATGATCGAGGACGGCCCGTCGGAGAAACTGAAGAGCACGCCGATCGGCGGCCTTCTGGCGCTGCCGGTCAAGTCGATCCTTGGCCTGAAGACGGCGATCCTGCGCAGCTCGGTGCTGGGCTATGCGATTGGCGTGATCCCGGGAGCGGGCGCATCCATCGCGTCGTTCGTTTCCTACGCGGTGTCCAAGCGCATGTCGAAGACACCTGAGAAATTCGGCAAGGGATCGCTCGAAGGCGTGGCGTCGTCCGAGGCAGCGAACAACTCGGCCGTGGCCGGGGCCATGGCACCGCTGCTGGCGCTGGGTATTCCCGGCTCGCCGACGACAGCCATCATGATCGGGGCCCTCATGGTGCAAGGCATCCAGCCGGGACCGCTTCTGTTCACCAAGGCGCCCGAGATCCCCTACACCATCTTCGCCTCGCTCTGGATCGGTGTGCCGATCATGGTGCTCATCGGTCTGGCCGGCGCCAAGATCTGGGCGCGTGTCGCGAACATCCCGCGTCCGGTGATCGCGGCCATCGTGGCGGGCATCTGCTATGTCGGGGCCTACGCCTCGCACACCACGATGTTCCCGGTTCACGTGATGACGGTCTTCGGCATACTTGGATACATCCTGCGAAAGCTGGAAATCCCGCTGGCTCCGATCATCCTGGCGCTGGTTCTGGGCGAGATGATGGAAACCAATTTCCGCCGCGCGCTGATCTCGAACAAGGGCGAGTGGGACATCTTCTACACCTCGCCGATGACCGTGATCCTGATGCTGATCGCTGTTCTGGCCTTTGTCCTGCCGGGGGTGTCGCGACTGCGCGCCCGCCGGGCCAAGGCGCAGGCTCTTTGACCAAGATTCGAGTCCCCGTTGCCTGACAAACCCTCAGTTCACTTGGGCAACGGGGAGACGGAAACTGCACCGGCGCACGAGCGCCACGATATCCGAAGACTGCTATGGGAGGAAAATATGGCAATCTCGAACCTCAAGAAAATCATGCTGGGCCTGACTTGCGCCGCGACGCTGGCCCTGGGTGTGGCACAGGGCGCCGCCGCCGAGGACTGGGCCCCGGAAGGTCCCGTCGAATTCGTTCTGCACACGAAGCCGGGCGGCGGCGTCGACGTTTATGCCCGCACGCTGGCCAAGGAACTTGAGCCGATCATCGGCCAGACGGTCGTCATCGTGAACACCCCCGGCGGCGGCGGGGCGACCCAGATGGCCAAGGTGCGCACGGC
The DNA here is from genome assembly GCF_049803835.1 of Tropicibacter sp. S64. Lineage (NCBI taxonomy): Bacteria > Pseudomonadati > Pseudomonadota > Alphaproteobacteria > Rhodobacterales > Roseobacteraceae > Tropicibacter > Tropicibacter sp. S64. The sequence goes on from NZ_JBNAGK010000017.1 coordinate 25,322, forward strand.
CAAGCCGGACGGCCTGACCCTCGGCGTCAACACCGTCACCCATTTCACCGGGATGCTGACCAACCTGCGCGGCACCTTCTCGCCCGATGATTTCGAATGGATCGCCCTGTCGCAGATCGACCCGATCCTGTTCTTCGTGGCCAAGGACGCCGAGATGAACTCGATCACCGACCTGGTGGAGCTGGCAAAGACCAAGGGCGGCGAGATCAACATCGGCGGGTTCGGCCCGGTCGGCTCGATGCAGAACATCGGCATGACCATGCTCGAAGAATCCGCGGGCGTGAAGTTCAACTGGGTCGCTTTTGAATCCACCCCGGACATCATCGCGGCTGTTCTCGGCGGCCACGTGGACGTCGGTGTCTCGAACCTCGGACCGGCCCTCGAGTTCTTCGAAGCCGACCGCTTGAAGGGCCTCGGGGTTCTTGGCGAGAAGCGCCTCGGTACGCTGCCCGACATGCAGACTTTCGGCGAGCAGGGCTATGACGTCGACACCAACTGGCTGCAGGTTCGCGGCGTCTTTGGTCCCAAGGGCATGCCGGTCGAGTTGCAGCAGCAGATCGCCGATGCGATCCACAAGGCGATGGCGACGGACAGCTACCAGACCTATGCCCGCGCCTCGGGTGTCGAGGACAGCGATTACGGCCCGGTCGAGTATGCCGAATTCGTCAGGAACCTGACGGCGCTTGCAGAGAAGCAGCTCACCGCCGCGGGCTTCATCTCCAACTGAGGCGCGTCTCTCCCCGCCTGGCCCACCCGGGCGGGGACCCTACCGTAGCGAACAGGAACACCACATGTCTGGCGCATTCACAGGCCTGCGGGTCATCGATACGACGCATGTTCTGGCAGGACCCTATGCCAGCTATCAGATGGCTTTGCTGGGCGCCGAAGTGATCAAGCTCGAAGCGCCGAATGACCCGGATCAGGCCCGGTTCAACGGCACGGACCGCGACCTCGTCCGCGCGGCGATGGGAACCGCGTTCCTGGCGCAGGGGGCCGGAAAGAAGGCGCTGGCGCTGGACCTGAAATCCGAAGCCGGGCGCGGCGCCGTGCTGCGGCTTGCCGAGACTGCAGACGTCTTTGTCGAGAACTACCGGCCCGGCGCCTTTACCGACCTCGGTCTCGGGTATGACGACCTTGCCGCCGTCAACCCGCGCCTCATCTATTGCTCGGTTTCGGCCTTCGGGGCGACCGGGCCGCGCCAGCACCAGACCGGCTATGACAATGTCATCCAGGCTTTCTCCGGCATCATGGACATGACCGGGCACGGCGACGACCGCCCGCTGAAATGCGGCGCGCCGGTTGTCGATTATGCGACCGGGCTGACCGCCGCCTTTGCGATTGCCGCCGCGTTGTACCAGCGCGAGCGCACCGGCAAGGGGCAGCACATCGAGGTGTCGATGCTGGACGTCGCCATGACCCTGATGACCGCCCCTGCAACGGATTTCCTCTGGACCGGCAAGCACCCGAAGGCGAAGGGCAATTCCTACGCCTTCGCCACGTTGGGGATGTACCAGGCGGCGGACGGTCCGCTGATGATTGCGGCCTCGAACCTGCGCCAGCAACGGCGCCTGTGGATCGGGCTGGGCCGGGAGGATCTGGTCAAGACGGACAACCTTGCCCGGATCGACGATTACAAGACCGAGCACGAGGTGCTGGCCTCCATCATCGAGACCATGCCCGCGGCCTATTGGGAAGAGTTCTTCAACGAGCGGCGCGTGCCCGCGTCGCGCATCCGCAGGCTCGAAGAGGCGCTGGGGGATCCGCAAGCCCAGGCGCGGGCACAGTTCCTGAGTCTGGCCGATCCGAGCGGCCGGCTCGAGGGGCTGCGGGTGCCTTCGGTGGCGTTCCGGATGTCGGGCTCCGAAACCGGCGTCACCCTGCCGCCGCAGCCGGTGGGTGCGCAGACCTCCGACATCCTGCGCTCCATCGGGTTGGGGGATGATGAAATCGAGGCCTTGTGCCTCGCCGGGCTGGCCCTTCAGGCGTCGGCGCCGGATTTCGCAAGAAGGGCCGTGCTATGACAACCGCAATCGAAAGACTGGCCGATCTGGCTGCCGGATGGCAAGACGCGACCCTCGGCGACGATGTCCGCGACGCGGTACACTGCGCGACGCTGGACTGGTTCGCCACGACCCTGCCGGGCACCCTGCAGACCCCCGCGACACTGCTCGCAGCGGGCGGTCTCGCACGGGACGGCGGGGCGTGGTGCTACACCGGCGAACGGCGGGTCGACCCGCGCAGCGCCGCCTTCATCAACGGTGCGGCCAGCCATACCGTGGAGTTCGACGACATTTTTCGCGATGGCGGCTATCACCCCGGATCGCCCACCTTCGCCGCCGCGCTGGCGGTGGCGCAGGACATCGGCGCCTCCCGTGAGGCCTTCGACCGCGCGGTGATCGGCGGCTACGAAGTCGGCTGCCGCATCGCCATGGCGCTGCAACCCAGCCATTACGCGAACTGGCACATCACCGGCACCGTGGGAACTTTTGGTGCGGCGACCGCCGCGGCGATGCTGCTCGGGTGCGACCGTGACGGAATTGCGCATGCCATCGCCATCGCGGCCAGCTTTGCCGGGGGTGTTCAGCAGAACCTGCAAGGCGAAAGCATGGTCAAGGCGATGCACCCCGGCCATGCCGCCGATGCGGGCATCCTGGCCGCCTATGCCGCCACCGCCGGGGCAACCGGCAGCTGGGACAGTCTCGACGGACCCAAGGGGTATGCCGCCGCGACCAGCGACAGCACCGGCAATTGGGTCGCGGCCTTCGACGGGGCAGGGGACTGGACCCCGATCACCCGCATGACGGTGAAGATCCACGGCTGCTGCGGGCATATCTTCCCGTCGCTCGACGCTCTGCAGACCCTGCGAGGCGAACACGGTTTCGGCGCCGGGGACATCGAAGCGATCCGCATCGAGGGCTATGGCCCGACCAAGGACATCTGCGACCGGCCCGATCCCAAGGTCGCCCAGGAAGCGCGGTTCAGTGCGCAATACTGCCTGTCGGCGCAGATGGTTCTGGGCGGCGTGCGGCTCGCGGCCTTTACGCCCGAGGCGCTGAGCAACCCGGATATTCGCGCCGTGATGCCGCGCATCACCGTCGAACGCGCCGAGGATCTGGCCGCCGAATACCCGCGCAAACGCATGGCGCGCCTGCATGTCGCGCTGAAGGACGGGCGGTCCTGGATGCAGTTCCAGCCCTCGCGGCGGGGCGATCCGGACAATCCGATCTCTCGCGCCGACCTGGAGGCCAAGTACCGGGAACTGGTCGCGCCCGTGTTGGCTGCGCCCGACCTGGAGCGGCTGCGCAAGACCATCTTCGACGGCACCGACCTGCCCGGCGCCGTGACCAGACTCAAACAGCAACACATGTGAAATGGCAGCCCCGGCTGCGTACAGACGAGAAGGAAGACCCATGGACACCGCAGTTTCCCTGCCAGAGTTCATCACCGTGTCGCATGACGACGGGATCGCGACGATCACGCTGAACCGCCCGGACAAGCGCAACGCGATCAACGACCAGATGCGCGCGGAACTGATCGCCGCCTTCGCAGAGGCGGATGCCGACAAGAGCGTGCGGGCCATCATCCTGACCGGCGCGGGCAAGGGGTTCTGCTCGGGCGGCGATATCGCCGGTATGCGGGCACGGCTCGATGCGCCCACCGGCGAGGTGGCCTTCAACGGCTGGAAGCGGCAGAAGAACACCCATCGTGGTGTCGCGGCCATTCATGGCATGACCAAGCCGGTGATCGCGGCGGTGAACGGCGGGGCTTATGGCCTCGGCCTCGACATGGCGCTGGCCTGCGACTTCATCATCGCCGCCGAAGGCTCCAAGATGTCGATGAGCTTCATCAAGCGCGGTCTCGTCTCCGATGGCGGCGGCATGTATTTCCTGCCGCGCCGGGTGGGCCTCTCCAAGGCAAAGGAACTGATCTTCTCCGCCCGGGTCGTCGAGACCGACGAGGCGCTGGCCATCGGCATGGTCGACCGCGTTGCAGCGCCCGAGGCGCTGCTCGCCGAAGCGCACGCCTGGGCCAAGGAACTGACCATAGGATCGGCCACCGCCATCGCGCTGACCAAGGAAATCATGGACAAGACCTTCGAGCGCTCCGACGAAGAGATCTTTGCGCTGGGTCGCGAGGCGCAGGCCATGTGCTACACCACCGCCGAGCACCGCCAATCGGTCGAAGATTTCCTCAACAAGCTGTCGAAGTAAGGGGCGCCGCAATGTCGACCATGAAAGCCATCCTGAACCCCGCCAGCGTTGCCGTTGTCGGGGCCTCCAACGATCCGGCCAAACTGACCGGGCGTCCCATCGCCTTCCTGCAGAAGCAGGGCTTTGCCGGGGCGATCTATCCCATCAACCCGCGCTATGACGAGATTGCCGGGCTGAAGAGCTATGCCGAGATCGCGGACCTTCCCGAAGCGCCCGATCTGGGGCTCGTTCTGGTTGGCGCGCATCGGGTGATCGACGCGGTGCGTGACCTGGCCGCCCGTGGCACCAAGGCGGCGGTCGTGCTGGCGTCCGGTTTCGGCGAGGCGGGCGAAGAGGGCCGCAAACGTCAGGAACAGTTGCGCGAGGCGGCGGGCGCGATGCGCATTCTCGGGCCGAACACCATCGGCCTCGTGAACCTGACGGACGGCATCCCGCTGACGGCCTCGGGCGCGATGGAGGTCGAGGATTTCCCGGCAGGGCGGATCGCCCTGCTGTCACAGTCCGGCGGCATCCTCGGCTCGCTTCTGTCCCGTGCCGTTGCGCGCGGCATCGGCTTTTCCAAGCTGGTTGCCACCGGCAACGAGGCCGATCTGGAAGTCTCCGATTTCCTCGAAGCCCTGGCCGAGGATGACGCGACGCAGGTGGTCGCTCTCTACCTCGAAACCATCCGCAACGTTTCGAAGTTCCGTGTCGCAGCGGCCAAGGTCATCGCTTCCGGTAAATCCATCGTCGCCTACAAGGTGGGCCGCTCCGAATCCGGCGCCCGCTCGGCGGTTTCGCATACTGGCGCGCTGGCCGGAGCGGACGAGGTCTATGACGCGCTGTTCAAGCAGCTTGGCATCATCCGCGCCCAGACCTTTGCCGATCTTCTGGATATTCCTGCGGCGCTGGCGCAGGGCCGCCTGATGAAGGGAAACCGCGTGGCCATCGTCACATCGACCGGCGGGGCAGCGACCGTGGTTGCGGACAACGTGGGCCTTTCCGGGCTGGACATGCCCGCGCCGGACAAGACCACCGGGGATGCTTTGCAGGCGCTCGACCTCAAGGAGGCGGAACTCGACCGCAACCCCATCGACGTGACGCTGGCCGGGCTGCGCCCGGACCTGTTCCGCTCGATCCTGAAGATCCTCGTGGAAAGCCCCAGCTATGACGCGATCGTCGTGGTCGTCGGCTCGTCCTCGATCGCGCAGCCGGATCTCGTGGCGCAGCCGGTGCTGGATTCGCTGGCGCTGACCGACAAGCCGATCCTGGCTTACGTCAGCCCGGATGCGCCGGGCATCGTGCGCACGCTCAACACGCGCGGCATCCCGGCCTTTGCCGCGCCGGAAAGCTGCGCCTCGGCGCTGCAGGCGCTCGCCACGCCCACCGGCGCCTCGCAGGACAGTGCGTCGAACGCCAGGGATGTCGATTGCAGCGACATTGGCGCCGGGTCCCTGAACGAGGCCGAGGCGAAGAAGCTGTTCGCCCGCTTCGGTGTGTCCGTGACCCGTGAGGTCACGGCAGCGACCCCCGAAGAGGCCGCGGAAAAGGCCCGTGACTTCGACGGACCCGTTGTCATCAAGATCCTGTCGAACGAGATCCTGCACAAGTCCGAGGTAGGTGGCGTTGCAATGAACATCGACCCCGAAAACGTCGGCGCCGCCTGTCATGCCATGCTTGCACGCGTCCGCGCGGCGACGCAGGCGCGGGTCGGCGGCTTCCTCGTTCAGGAAATGGTCAGGGGCGGGGTCGAGATGATCCTCGGTTTCAACCGCGATCCGCAACTCGGTGCCTATGCCCTGCTCGGCGCGGGCGGGGTGACGACGGAACTCTACAAGGACGCGGCGATCCGGCTCTTGCCGCTGGACCGTGCCAGCGCCCGCGCCATGATCGACGAGATCAAGGCGGGCGCACTTCTGAAAGGGTTCCGGGGCAGTCCCAAGGCCGACATCGAGGCGCTGATCGACACGATGATCGCCTTCTCGTCCATGGCGGAAACGCTGGATGACCGTTTGAGCGAGGCCGAGATCAACCCGGTCTTCGTGCTGCCCGAAGGGCAAGGCACCCGCGCCGGTGACAGTCTGATCGTTCTGGGCTGACCCGGGCCATCCGTGACACCTGGCGGCGGGCGCCATCGCCGCCGGGACATTTCTGCTGCAAGGACACTTCCCATGACGGACGTTTACATCTGCGACTATATCCGCACGCCGATTGGTCGCTACGGCGGTGCGCTGTCTTCGGTGCGGGCCGACGATCTGGGCGCGATCCCGCTTCGCGCACTGGCCGAGCGCAACCCTGCTCTGGACCTGTCCGCCATCGACGAGGTCATCTTCGGCTGTGCCAACCAGGCCGGCGAGGACAACCGAAACGTGGCGCGCATGTCGCTGCTTCTGGCGGGCTATCCGGACAGCGTGCCGGGCACGACGATGAACCGGCTTTGCGGCTCCGGCATGGACGCGGTCATCACGGCGGCCCGCGCGATCAAGGCCGGGGAGGCCGAGCTGGTGATTGCCGGCGGCGTCGAGTCCATGTCGCGCGCACCCTTTGTCATGCCCAAGGCTTCATCGGCGTTCAGCCGCACGAACGAGGTGCATGACACCACCATCGGCTGGCGCTTTGTGAACAAGCTGATGAAGGCGCAATACGGTGTCGACAGCATGCCGGAAACCGCCGAGAACGTCGCCGAAGACTTCGGGATCAACCGCGCCGATCAGGACAGCTTTGCCCTGCGCTCGCAGCAAAAGGCGGGGGCCGCGATGGAGAGCGGACGGCTGGCACAGGAAATCGTTCCGGTCAGCATTCCCCAGCGAAAGGGCGAGCCCGTCGTGGTGGACAAGGATGAACATCCGCGCCCGTCGACCACCTTGGCGGACCTTGAAAGGCTCAAGACCTTCGTCAAGGCCGACGGCACCGTCACGGCGGGCAATGCGTCCGGCGTCAACGACGGCGCGGCGGCGCTGATCCTGGCCACGAAAGAGGCGGCGGAGCGGAACGGCCTGACGCCGGTTGCCAGGGTTCTTGGCGGAGCCACGGCCGGTGTTGCTCCGCGCATCATGGGGTTCGGTCCCGCGCCCGCATCGAAAAAGCTGATGGCACGCCTGGGCGTGACGCAAAAGGACTTTGCCGTGATCGAACTCAACGAGGCCTTTGCCTCGCAGGGTCTGGCGACGTTGCGCGATCTCGGCATCGCCGACGACGACCCGCGTGTGAACCGCAACGGGGGCGCGATCGCGCTGGGGCATCCCCTGGGCATGTCGGGTGCCCGGATCACCGGAACCGCGATGCTGGACCTGCAATCCGGTGAAAAATCGCTGTCGACCATGTGTATCGGGGTTGGTCAGGGCATCGCCATCGCTCTGGAACGGCTATAGCTTTTCGGCCTTGGCTCGGTGTAGACAAGGCATAAGGCGACCGGACCGCGATACGTGGTCCGGGTTCCGCGTGTCCCGACCGCTTGAAATCGACCACACCTCTGCGCGAGGCCTCTGTATCGGCAAAACGCACCATGACGAGCCCCATTCCACCCCTCAATCCCCTGCGGACCTTCGAAGTCGCCGCGCGTCTGTGCAGTCTGACGCTGGCCGCGGAAGAGTTGAACGTCAGCCAGGTCGCCGTCAGCCGGCAGGTCAAGACGTTGGAGGACTACCTTGGCGTGACCCTGTTCCGGCGGTTGCACCGGGGTGTCGAGTTGACCGACGAGGGGCGGCAGCTGCATGAAGGCATCGCGCATGCCTTCCAGGACATTGCCACCGCGTCGCGGCGGGTCTCGCGGCGCGGTCGGCGTGATATCCTTGCCATTCAATCCTACACGACATTCTCCCAGCGCTGGCTCATTCCGCGTCTGACGGATTTCCACAACAAGCATCCGCGGATCGAGGTGCGCCTGAGCTCCTCGATTGCGCCGGTCGATTTCGAGAGCCAGAATCTTGACGCCGCCATCCGGGCCGGCAAGGGCGACTGGCCGGAGCTGCATTCGGAAAAACTGGTGGACGTGGAGCTGATCCCGATCTGTACCCCCGACTACCAGATGGAGCACGACCTGACCGAACCGGATGACCTTGCAAAGGTTCGGCTGCTGCACTCCATGGCCCGGCCCACGGACTGGGCCGCGTGGATCAAACGGGTCGGTGCCGATGTCGACCCGGAGCCGGGCATCCGGTTCGAAAGCTCTGCCCTGGCCTACGAGGCGGCGTCCATGGATGGCGGCGTTGCCCTGGCCGTAAAGATCTTCGTCAAGCGGCAGTTGCAGAACGGCAACCTGGTCGCGCCGTTCGGGGATCTGACCTGCTATAGCGGCGAAGGGTATTTCCTGACCTGGCCAAAAAGCACCGCCCCGTCCCGTACCCTGATCAAGTTCCTCGACTGGATGCGGGAGCGTATTCAGGACGAGAACCCGGAACGCTCAGCCGACGCGAGCGGCGGATCGTCGTGATCCCCCGCCGCGTTCGCCCCGGGTTCCTGCGCATCGTCCGGGGCAAAGTGGATACGGATCCAATCCAGGAATTTCAGCAACGGTGACGACGGCGCCTCGTCCTTTGGCCACGTCAGGTAGTAACTTTCGCCAGTCTTGCAGCCATGTTCGAACGGGGCGACCAGCGTGCCTGCGCGGAGCTGCATTTGAACGAAGTGGCGGTTCGCGATGGCAACCCCCAGATCCATGAGTGCGCCCTCGTAGGCCAGTGCGCTGTTCTCGAACAGCAGGCGGTTCCTGGGCGTAAACCCCGCGCCAACCGACTCCAGCCACGACGACCAGTCCTTTGGTCGGGCCATCGAATGCAGCAGCTTGACCTTTGCCAGATCCTCGACGCGGTCGAGCGGGTTCTCCGCGAGAAAGCCAGGGGAGCAGACGGGGATCAGTTCCATGTCCGCGAGTTTCTCCGCGTGTAGACCCGGCCAGTTGCCGTCGCCGCCGCGGATGGCCGCGTCGAGGTTGTCGGTATCGAAATCCGCCGCTTCGGGCGACGAGGACAGGCGCACCTCTATGCGGGGATGGGCCTTGTGGAAATCGCCGAGCCTCGGCATCAGCCAGCCGCGCGAGAAGGTGACATAGGACTGGATCGCGAGGATGTTGCGCTGGCCCCGGCGCGACACGGTCCTGGTCGCGTCTTCGATATCCTGAAACGCCTGACCGACTCCCTTGAACAGCAGGATGCCCTCCCGCGTCAGTTCGATGCCGCGATTGAGACGCCGGAACAGCGTGACACCCATGTAGTCCTCGAGCACGCGAACCTGCCGGCTGACGGCGACCTGGCTGACGTTCAGCTCTTCGGCGGCGAGGGTCAGACTGTTATGCCGCGCCGCCGCCTCGAATGCTTTGAGCGGGTTGAGGGGCGGCAGGGTACGGTTGGGAATGGAAGACATTGGGACGTCCCATGCGCAGAGCAATGAGCAGGCGCGGATTGTATGCAAGCAAAGACAGGCAATCCGCGCAGATGACCAGGCTGTCCGATCATTCGCCAAGTATGACCCGGAACGCCGGAGCGGTCAATGTGGCGCAGCCCGCAAACGTCAACGGGGCCAGTTCGTGAGGATTTTTGGTGCGTCGAGCCGGTCTGGCGTGGTAACCGGGAGGCAAAATGACACATTCTCAATACAAGATGGAAATTGTATGTCTAATGTAGCGAAAGTGGCGTATGTGGGATGCCGTCCCTGCGCCGGAAAAGGAGACGCCGCTATGTCCACACCCGAAACCAGTACGAACGCTCCGCATGACCTGCGACTTGCCCTGAAGCGCGGTCTTCGCTGCAAGTGCCCAAACTGCGGCGAGGGCGCCGTGTTCGGGGGTTACCTGAAGGTGCACTCCGAGTGTGGCGTCTGCGGCCTCGATTTCACCCCGCAACGCGCGGACGACGGTCCTGCCTACGTGGTGATCCTGCTTGTCGGGCACCTCATGGGCTTTTCGCTTCCGGTTATCTTCGAAGTCCTGCGCGACAATCCGCTGCTCATGGCCTGCCTGCTGTCCGCCGTCGCAATCGTGCTGTCTCTTGTCATGCTGCCGCCAGTGAAGGCCATGTTCGTGGCGTTTCAGTGGGCCAAGGGCATGCATGGCTTCGGGCGGGTGAAAGACCGCGCAGTCACCCAAGAAACGCGCTGTGCTGAAGGCTGTTGACCAGGAAGTACAGGTTCGCCCGCAGCGCCTCGCGGGACAGTGACCCGCCCAGGCACAGGCGAACCTCGTCGCCGGGCGTGATCCCGACACTGAAGGCATCCGACGGCATGATCCCGATCGGGCGCCCGGCCATCCGCGCAACGACGTCGGCGCGGCCGATCCCCTGAGGCAGGGAGAGCCAGACGTTGAAGGCATTCTCCGCCCATTGAAAGTCGAACCCCTCCAGCACCTCGCGGGCGATGACCTGTCTCGCGGAGGTTTCCGAACGGATGAAGCGCCTGATCTGGTCAGCGGTGCCATCCTCGATCCATTGGGTCGCCAATGCGGTCGTGATCGGTGACGGCATGACGGCCTGCACCTTGAGTGCCTGACCCAGCGAGTAGGCCAACTTGCCATTTGGGGCTACGGTGTAGGCTAGCCGAAGGCCCGCGCCGATGCATTTCGCCAGACCACCGATATGCCACGTCAGATCCGGCGCGGAGACGGCAATCGGCGCGGGAGCCTTGGCCGGAATGAACCCGTAAGCGTCATCCTCGATCAGCGGCAGCCCATGCTTGTTGAGCACCTCCGATATGGCCAGCCGCCGGTCTGTCGGGATCGTCAGCGTCGTCGGGTTCTGCAAGGTCGGGTTGAGATACAGGGCCTTCGGGCCGTGCCGGACAATCGCCGCGTCGAGCGCGTCGGGCAGGACGCCGTCGCGATCCATCCCGATTCCGATCAGCCTGAGGCCGCGACGGCACGCAATGTTGCGAAACCCGGGGTAGGTGATCTGTTCGCACAGTACGGTGTCGCCGGGTTCCGTGAGGATGGTGAGTATGGCGCAGATCGTGCTGTGTGCCCCCGGTGAGATCACAAGCCGCGCACTGCTGGGGATCATGCCGCGCAGGCTGAGCCACGTGGAGGCCGCGGCCTTGTCCTTGTCCGAGCCGGTCGAGGATTGGTAGCGCAGGAGTTGCAGGAGATTGGCGGAGACATAGTCGAGCCCGCCGCGCATGTTCGAGATCAGCCCCGGATCGGTGGGTTCGGGCGGCAGGTTCATCGATAGGTCTTCGTCGGCGAGGCGCAGCGGATCGGGCCCGGCTGCGGTCTCCGCCGGTTTCGAGACGAAGGTGCCGCGCCCGACATGGCTGGAGACGAGGCCGCGCGATTGCGCCTCGGTGTAGCCGCGGGACACGGTGGTGAAGTCGATGCCCAGGCGTTTCGCCAGTTGCCGTTGCGGCGGCAGGCGCATGCCCGGGGACAGCGTGCCCTCCCGAATATCCTGCTCGATGGCATCGGCTATGGCGATGTAGCGCGGCTTGCCGCTGGCTGCGGTCCGTGGCGTCCAGTCAATCATGTCATTCTCCGTTGCCCGGCCTTGATAGCGAATGATTCGCCGAGATTGAAGCGCATTGTATGGATGTGACGGGCTGTCGCGGGCTTGGGCGCGTGTCTCGGCGGCCGCAGGTTTCAATTGAGCTTCCGTAGCCAGCGAAATCTGGAGTTGTTGCTCAAAAATTCGCCGCTTGCTTCGATTATTGTATGCATAAATGATTCATAAATGATAGCACTATTGCTTGGCTGTCCATTCTGAATCAACGCTGGGGCCATCCAACGAACAGGAGATGAACGGATGCCCGCAGTTACCAAGGAAGCCCACAAGGACGGTGATTATTTCGTCGATTACGAAGAAAAGGTCTTCGAGGACGTCAAGGCCGATGAAGGCGAGAAGGCCCTCGTGACCTTCCATACAGTTGCCTTCGAAGGTTCCATCGGTCTGGTCAACATCTTGCAGGCAATCCGCCTGCAACGCAAAGGATTCGAGACCTCGATCCTGCTCTACGGCCCTGGTGTGACGCTGGGCATCCAGCGCGGTTTCCCGACGCTGGGCGACGAGGCTTTCCCCGGCCATCAGAACTTTGCCGCCAATCTGAAGAAGTTCATGGGTGAGGGCGGCAAGGTCTATTGCTGCCGCTTCGGCCTGCAGGCGCTGTACGGCCATGGCGAACCGGCGCTGCTGCCGGGGATCGTTCCGATCGCACCGCAGGACGTGCTCGATTGCATCCTGCTGCACCGCAAGGACAACGCCTTCATCCTCGACACCTGGACGGTGTGATCCGGCGGGCCGCGCCGCCACAGGTGCGGCCCGAAACAACGCGCACCAAGGGAGCCAGATCATGAGAACCGACACCATTCGCGCTGCCGCCGTGCAGATCGCGCCGGACCTGACGGGTCGCGCGGGCACCATCGAGCGCGTGCTGAACGCCATCGCCGAAGCCGCCGAGAAAGGGGCAGAGTTCATCGTCTTTCCCGAAACCTTCGTGCCCTATTACCCGTATTTTTCCTTCGTGCTCCCCCCGGTCCAACAGGGTGCGGCGCACCTGGAACTGTATGATCAGGCGGTGGTCGTGCCGTCTCCGGAAACGCAGGCGGTGGCCGAGGCCGCGCGCAAGCGCGGGGTTGTCGTGGTGCTCGGGGTAAACGAGCGCGACCACGGCTCACTTTACAACACGCAGCTTATCTTTGACGCGGACGGCTCCCTGGCGCTGAAGCGGCGCAAGATCACACCCACCTACCATGAGCGCATGGTCTGGGGGCAGGGCGACGGCGCTGGCCTCAAGGTCGTCGAGACGAGGGTGGGCCGCGTCGGCGCGCTGGCCTGCTGGGAGCACTACAACCCGCTGGCCCGCTATGCGCTGATGACCCAGCACGAGGAGATCCATGCCGCGCACTTCCCGGGCAGCCTCGTCGGGCCGATCTTTGGCGAACAGATCGAAGTCACCATGCGCCACCACGCGTTGGAGGCAGGCTGTTTTGTCGTCAATGCCACCGGCTGGCTGACCGAAGAGCAGATCCAGTCATTGCATCCCGATCCGAAGCTGCAAAAGGCCATGCGCGACGGTTGCATGACCTGCATCATTTCCCCGGAAGGCCGCCACCTGGCGGAGCCTTTGACCGAGGGCGAAGGCATCCTGATCGCCGATCTCGACATGAAGCTGATCACCAAGCGCAAGCGGATGATGGACAGCGTCGGCCATTACGCCCGGCCTGAACTTCTGCACCTCGTGCATGACACCCGCCCCGCCGAAACCCGCGTCGCGGTGGAGGCTGCCCCCGTGCCGCAGCCATCCACCCATGCCGATCTCGACGAAAAGGAGCCAAGCCATGTCTGACGCGGACCTCATCAACGATCTGCAAACCCACGGCATGCGGCTGGTCGATCCGCGTGCGGGCCATGAGGCGCGGCGCGGCGGGGCAGGGCCTTCGGACCACAAGGCCGTGACCATCGGCGAGACAACGGTCATGGTGCCGGTGCACACCGCGCCCGCGTTTGAATCGCCCTTTCTGGTCGAGCCGCCGGATTCCAGCGGTCAGGCTCGCGTCACCCGGGAAGGTGTCGAGATTGCCAAGGTGCGCTTTCCCGTGCGGCCAAGGTTCTATGACCTGAGCACCGCAGACGGTATCCCCTATAGCCACATCGCCACGTTGCATTCGCGCGACGTCCTCGCGACGACCGTTTTGCAGACCTGCATCCGCTACGAGAGCCGAAAAAAGACCTGCCAGTTCTGTGCTATCGGCCAAAGCCTCGCCGCCGGGCGCACCATCGCGCACAAGACGCCGGAGCAACTGGCGGAGGTCGCCATGGCGGCGGTCGAGCTGGACGGGGTCAAGCACATGGTGCTGACCACCGGCACCCCCAGGGGCAAGGATCGCGGCGCGGCTGTCATGGTCGAGAGCGCCCGCGCCATCAAGGCGGCGGTCGACCTGCCGCTTCAGGGTCAGTGCGAGCCGCCCGAAGACGACATCTGGCACCAGCGCATGAAGGACGCGGGCATCGACGCTCTGGGCATGCACCTGGAGGCCGTGACGCAAGAGGTGCGCGACCGCATCATGCCGGGCAAGGCCACCGTGCCGCTGGAAAAGTACATGTCCAGTTTCGAGGCGGCGGTGAAGGTCTTTGGCCGGGCACAGGTCTCGACCTACATCCTCGCCGGTCTCGGGGACAGCCGGGAGGCGATCCTCGAAATGGGGCAAAAGCTCTGCGACATGGGAGTTTACCCCTTTGTCGTGCCTTTCGTGCCGATCTCGGGCACGCCGCTGGAAAGCCACCCCGCGCCGAGGCCGGAGTTCATGGCCTCGATCCTGCGTCCCTTGGGCGAGATGATCGTCCGCGCCGGCATCCGCTCGGAAGACATCAAGGCAGGCTGCGGCAAATGCGGGGCCTGCTCGGCGCTCTCGACCTATGAAAAGCTGAAGGTGCCGGCATGATCGAGCTTGAGCCGCGCCAGTTCCAATGCCCCGGCTATTATATCCGCGCCGCCTCCAAACCCTTCGAGGCACGCGGCGCCGAGGCGCTCCGCCGCCGGGTCTTTGTCGGGGAGCAGGGGATCTTCAAGATCCATGATCGCGACGAGATCGACCTTGTCGCCACGCATCTTGTCGCCTTGTCGACCTATGCCCATGAGGCCGACCAGGTTGTGGGCACCGTGCGCATTCACGAGGAACGCCCCGGACTCTGGTGGGGCTCGCGTCTGGCCGTGGACAGCGATTTCCGGCAGGTCGGGCGGCTCGGCTCCGAACTGATCCGGCTGGCGGTCTGCACCGCCAATGCGCGGGGCTGCGATACATTCCTCGCGCATGTGCAGATGCAGAACGTGCCGCTTTTCCGTCGTTTGAAATGGACGGTACTGGACGAGATCATGCTGCACGGCATCCCGCACGCCCGGATGACCGCTGACCTGGGGCATTATCCGCCCTGTGATGACCCCAATGCGGGCTGGTACATGAAACCGGGGCGCCGGGGATGACAGACGCAGTCGCAGATCTGGCCGAGGCATTGCGCAGGCATCCGGCGATCCGGTCCAAGCTGAGCATCGCGCAGGTGGCGGGGATGCTGGGTCTGACCGGCGACGGCCCGGGCAGGCCGGGTGACGATGCCGCGATGATCGAGACGTCCGAGGGCTTTGACCTGTTCGCGGGCGAAGGTTTCATCCCCGGCTTCGTGCAGGCCGATCCGTGGTTCGCAGGCTGGTGCGGTGTCATGGTGAACCTCTCGGACATTGCCGCCATGGGCGGGCGCGCCACGGCTCTGATCGACCAGGTCTGGGCCCCGAATGCCGAGTCCGCCGCGCCGCTGATGAAGGGCCTGCGCGATGCGGCCGCGGCCTACGGCGTGCCGCTGGTCGGCGGGCATACGAATTTTGCCGCCTCCGAGTTGAACCTCGCCGTGTCGGTGCTGGGCAAGGCTAAAAAGCCTGTGACCAGTTTCGACGCCCGCCCCGGCGACGTCCTGCTGGCGGCCATCGACCATCGGGGCCGATACGTGAACTTCGACAACTTCTGCGCCGCGCTGGAGGCGCCGCATGACCGGCTCCGCGGCGATCTGGCGCTGATGCCGGAGCTGGCGGACCGAAGCCTGCTCAGGGCCGGCAAGGACATCAGCCAGGGCGGCATCGCGGGCACGGCGCTGATGCTGTGCGAATGCTCCGGGGTGGGGGCGGTGCTGGAGCTTGACCGCATCCAGTCGCCGGGCGGTGTCCCGCTGCAACGTTGGCTGCACAGCTTTCCCAGTTTCGGCTTCCTGCTGGCGGTCGCACCGGACAATGCCGCCGAGGTCTGCCTCGCCTTCCGGCAGCGAGGCATCTGGGCCGATCCCATCGGGACGATCACCGAAGGATCGGCCCTGACCCTGCAAAGGGGCAGCGAGACGGCGCTTTTCTGGGACCATAACCGGTCCCCCTATCTGTCGCTTTCCGCGAGGGAGCCCGCCCATGCCTGAGATGTACTGGACCCTGCGTTGGCCCGATGGCAGCGAGGAGCGCTGCTATTCCCCCTCCAGCGTCATCACCGAACTGTTCATCCCCGGGCAAAGCTATCCCCTGCCCGAATTCCTGCACCGCGCCCGCATCGCGATGGAGCGTGCATCGAACCGGGTGCAGCGGAAATACGGCTTCGCCTGCTCTTCGGCGATGGATCAACTCGACAGGATCGAACGGCGGGTTGCCGATTTCGAGGGACAGACGGACGCCCGTGTCACCTGCCTGTCCATCACATGAAAAGGACCGAGATCATGACAAATACGCCTATCCCGCATGTTCCAGTGGCCATCGTCGGGGGCGGTCAGGCCGGCCTTTCCGTGGCCTGTCAGCTCCAGCGGAAGGGCATTGAAAGCGTCGTCTTCGAGCGCAACGAGAAGTTTCACTCCTGGCGTGTGAACCGCTGGGACAGCTTCTGCCTCGTCACGCCGAACTGGCAGTGCCGCTTGCCCGGCTTCCATTATGACAAGGAATTCGGCGGCACCGATCCGGACGGCTTCATGCTGCGGGACGAGATCACCGACTATCTCGACGCTTTCGCCGCAACCTTCGAGCCGACGCTCTACGAACATGTCACCGTGACCCGTGTCGCCCACCATCCGCAGGGCGGCTACGTGGTGGAAACCAGCATCGGCACCTGGACCTGCGATCAGGTCGTGATTGCGACAGGCGGTTACGACACGCCCATCGAACCCGCCTATGCCGGGGCGCTGGATCCGACCATCGTGCAAATGCATTCGGTGGATTATCGCAACCCGGCGCAACTGCCCGATGGCGACGTGCTGATCGTCGGCACCGGCCAGTCTGGTGTGCAGATCATGGAGGATTTCGTGCGCGCCGGGCGCGGCGTGCATCTGGCCGTCGGTCCCGCGCCGCGCAGCCCCCGCAAGTATCGCGGCCGCGATGCCATCGACTGGCTGTACGACGCGGGCCATTACAAGATCACCATCGACACGCACCCCGACCCGGTCAAGGCGCTGACGCAGACCAACCACTACATGTCCGGCCGCGATGGCGGGAAGGAAATCGACCTGCGCAAATGGCATGTCGAGCACGGCGTGGAACTCTATGGCTCTCTCGCGAACATGGATGGCCGCAGGCTGGAGTTCCTCCCGGATCTGAAAAAGAACCTCGACGATGCCGATCGCAGTTATGTGGGCATCCGTGACCAGATCGACGCCTACATCGCCCGGTCCGGTATCGACGCGCCCGAGGAACCGCCCTTTGAGAAGGTCTGGGAACCCGAGGAAGAGCGCACGCTGCTGGACGTCAAGGCGGCGGGCATCGGATCGGTGCTCTGGGCCATCGGCTTCCGCCCGGACTACACTTGGATCGAGGTCGATGTCTTCGACGAACGGGGCAAGCCGAAGTACCATCGGGGCGTGACGGACGTCCCCGGGTTCCATTTCATCGGGCTGGGCTGGCTGAACACCTGGGGATCGGGCCGGTTTCTTGGCATCGAAGAGGACAGTGCGTACCTGGCCGACCAGATTGCCGGGCAACTGAAGAGTGCCGGAAAGAAGGCGGTCGCCTGATGGCTGTCGTCGCTTTCGCCGCACGTCATGACCAGGTCGAGACGGATGTCCGGATTCCCCTTGGCATGGCGCAGTTGAGCCCGGACGGTCTGTCCGAGCAATGGGTCTTGCGTTTCTGCGGGGACCGGCACTGGGCGCTCATCGCCGAGGCTCTTGGCCAGCACGAGGCGGTTTTCCAGGCGCCGGACGGACGGCCCGTCTACGCGGCGTTCTGCGCGACGTCCTTGCGGATGCCCCCATCCGGGCCGCTGCTGGGGAAGACGGTGCACGTCCGGTCGACCCTATACGGCCTGACGGACACGCGAACCGGCTCGCGGCATCGTCTGTCCGTCGACGGCACGGTGATTGCCGAACTGATGATGATCTCGACCTTCGTCAGCCATGACAAGAGCGGCTGCAACAACCGCATCCATCGCAATTCTGTGCTTGGCCAGATGTCTCTGCCTCCGGCCGGGACTGAGTTGATGGCGCTGGACGGACAGGCGCGGGACACCGTGCGCCACCTGCGCGGACTGGACCAGACGCACGCGCCGGAAATCCATGTCGAGCGTCCGGTGCCGTCGCTGGATTTCAACGCGGTCGGGCTTTTGTATTTCCCGACCTTCTCGCGCATCGCGGAAACCGCCGCTTGGGCAACCGGGCAGGCCGCGCCGGTCCGGCAGCGTGCGGTTGTGCATCTGGGGAACATCAACCCCGGTGACACGATCCGGGTCTTCGATCATGGCGCAATGCAGGTCCTGGCAAGGCAGGACGGATCGCCAATCGCCGTGATCCGGACGAATCCGGCGGTGGCCTGAACGCGAACAGGGCACGCACAGGCGTGCCCTGTTGTAAGGGTGCCGGGCGGATTACTGCAGGACGCCCGCGGCGGTCAGTTGCTCGACCGCGACGTCGGTGATCTTCGCGACGAATTCCGAGTATTCCTTCGGCCCCATCCAGGAGTCGGTCACGCCGGTGCTGCGGGCGTACTCCTGATAGGACTCGGCCCGCATCGCTTCGTGGAACGCGTCGGCCACCTTCTGCTGCAGCTCCATCGGCATGCCGGCAGGACCAAACACGCCGCGCACCTGGATCCAGCTCGAGTCCACATCCACACCCTGTTCGACAAAGGTGGGCAGATCGGATTTGCTCTCAAGGCGCTTGTCTGCCAACACGCCCAAGCCCCGGATGCGTCCGGATTCGAAATACTCGGCGGTCGGGCCAAGGTTCGAGACGCCGATATCGACGTGTCCGCCCAGCAGCGCGGCCATGATGTCGGGGGTCGAGGGGTAGCCGATCCAGTTGAATCTGGTGCCGGTGGCATTCTCCAGCATGGACATGCCGATGTGCTGCATCGACCCGACCGGGCCGAAGCCGCCGACATTGATGCTTTCGGGGGCCTCTTTCGCGGCGGCGATCACGTCGTCAAAGCTTTTATAGGGGCTGTCTTCGCGGACGAAGAACAGGATCGGGTCCTCCTGCACCGACGCGATCCAGGAGAAATCCCCGGGCGCGAAGGTGCCCTTGAGGTTGGTCTGCATGCCGGTGAAATGGGTGAGCGTGTTCACCCCGAGCGTCAGGCCGTCGGGCTTGGCCGCGCTGATGCGGCTCATCTGGTTCGCGCCGCCGCCACCGGGGGCGTTGATGACGATGACCTCCTGCCCGATGGCCGGTTCCAGCGACTTGGCGAGCGTGCGGATGAAGATATCCGAGGTGCCGCCCGGCTTGGTGTGCATGACCACCTCGAGCGGGCCTGCGGGCCAGGTGTCCTGCGCGGCCGCCGGGATGGCGGATGTAGCGCTCAGCACGGCGGCGGCCACAACCGCGGCAATCCGGTTGGATAGCAAATTCATGGTTTTTTCCTCCTCTGTTGCGCGCCGGCGCGGGATGCGCCGGACCCGCGGGTCTTTCGTCGCAGACGATGCGACCTGTGATCCAATCGCTTCATGCAGTTGGATTCCGGGGCCCTGATGCTGCTCAGTCCGGCAGACCAAAAGGCAGTTCGACCGGGCTTTGCCCACGGATCGGAATGACGCCGGTCAGGGCATCGACCACGGCCTGCTGCACCGGGCGCACGGCGCTGTAGGCGTTCACGAAGGTTGGGCAGTCGGGCATGTGAAAGGTCAGAAAGGGCGAGCCGAGCGAGACATAGAGCGTCGGCAGGTGCTGCCACATCCGCTGCATCGTCAGCGGAAAGGCCCCGTGCAGGCGCTCCCATTGCGGTCCGAGCGTCTCCTTGCCCGACACCCCCTCCTCGGCCATGAGATACAGGCCGATGTCCTGATCCGTGGCGTCGATGGGCTCGCCGGGGACAAGCCGGGTGATCGTGAACCCGAGGTTCTCCAGCATGGCGGGAATCTCCAGGTCGGGCAGGGGGGCCGAGGGGCTGCGCCGGTCCCGTGCCTCGGCCAGCAGGATGCGGCGGTGCCGCTCCGTCGAGAGCGGCAGGAGGCCCTGGGTATCCTTGACCAATGTCACGCAGCCTTCGGCCACGTCCCTGGACCAGCCGCGATGCTCTTCGCTGCCCAGCAATGCGGCGCGGCGGTTTTCGGGCGGGACGGCGGGACGACCCAGATGCAGGCCCATCGACGCCTTGAGGGCCAGTATCCGCAGCACCGCCTCGTCCAGACGGCGCTGTGTGAGCGCCCCGCTGGTCAGTCCGTCACACAGGAACTGCATGTCCTCGTCGATGTCGCGCGGGAACAGCAGGATGTCACAGCCGGCTTCGATGCAGAGCGGGACGATGTCCTTGCGGGCCCCGCAGGACGTGAAGCCTGCCATCCCGGTCGCGTCCGAGACGATCACGCCGTTGTACCCGAGATCACCGCGCAACAGCCCCTGGAGCAGGTGTGCATTGAGCGAGGCCGGGAGGGAGGCCTCGCCCAATGCCCCGTCCCCCGCTGCCGGGCGAAAAGCAGCCAGGGTGACGTGACCGGCCATGATCAGGCGAACATCGCGGGCGATCGCCGCGGCATAGATCCGGCCGAAACTGGCGTCCCAGTCTTCCATCGTCATGGTGTTGTGGGTGGTGACATAATGCTGGTCGCGCTCATCGAGACCATCGCCGGGGAAATGCTTGACGCAGGCCACCAGCTCATTGTCATGCATCCCGTCGAGATAGGCGCAGACCATCGACAGGGTCTGATCGACCTTGTCGGAAAAGCTGCGCGTGTTGATGGCGTTGGCCCGGAAATTCAGCGCCAGGTCGGCCACCGGGGTCCAGCTGACGCCGAACCCGAGGTAGCCCGCCTCCCGCGCAGCGATGGTGCCCATGCGCCGGGCGTTGCCCGGATCGCCGGTGGCGGCCACCGCCATCTGGTTGGGAAAGGCGGTGCCGGCCTTGACGCTGGCCTTTTCCGACATCTCGATATCCGCGGTCAACAGGGGCGGCACGGCGCTGCGCCGCATCAGGCGCTCCGCCGAACGCCGCAGTTCCGTTTCGCCGTAGCTTGGAAAGCGATGCACCCCGCCGAGACCGCGCGCCGCCAGAGCGTCGATGGAGGCGTCCGACAGGTCGCGGCACATCGGCAGGATGACCTGCGCAATTTTCGCATCTGTCCCGAGTGCATCGAACTGCGTCCTGACCCACTCGAGACCGGCGCGGTCGAGGTGAAAGGGGCCAGCGCAGAGTTGCGCGTCGGTGAGGGGAAGCCGGGTCGTGGGCATGTGGGTGTGCTATCTCGCCTGTTCTTCGGTCCCGTCCAGCATAGCCAATCGCAGGGGTTGGTGGTGGGCACATAGGTCAGGGCTGACCAAACTTTTCGGAAACCAAACGGCGTTGCTTGCGGCACTGTCCGGCCCTTCAATACCGGGCAGACCCACATTGCTCCGCCCAGGGCTGCCCGCATCTGCTGCCTGCTCCCGCGGAAAAGGACAGAGTTGACCGAGATGAAGGCTTTTCAGAATTACAGGGTAATCGACACGACGCATGTGCTTGCCGGGCCGTTCGCGGCGTTCCAGCTGGCCACGTTGGGGGCCGAGGTCATCAAGGTCGAGGACCCGAACGACCCCGATCAGGCCCGGTCGCAAGGACCGGACCGCGCGATGAATGGCATCGGCATGGGCACGGCCTTTCTGGGGCAGGCGGCCAACAAATCGTCGGTGGCCATCGACCTCAAGACGCCCGAGGGCAAGGAGGTGATGCTGCGGCTGCTCGATACGGCGGACGTGTTCATCGAGAACTACCGGCCCGGCGCGTTCGAGGCACTGGGGCTGGGGTACGAGGACCTGCGGCGGCGCAACCCGGGGCTGATCTACTGCTCGCTCTCGGCTTTTGGCGCGACCGGGCCAAGGCGGGAATTGCGGGGCTATGACAATATCATCCAGGCCTTTTCAGGCTTCATGGCAATGACCGGGGACAGTCCGGAGAAACCTTTCAAATGCGGTGCGCCGATCATGGATTACGCGGCGGGCACGACCACGGCCTACGCAATCGCGGCGGCGCTCCTGCAACGGGCACGCAACGGCGGGGCCGGGAACTTCGTCGACGTCTCGATGCTCGACGTGGCCATGATGTTCGCCACCTCGCATGTGGCCTCCTACTTCTGGAACGGCAAAGTGCCGAAGCCCAAGGGCAACAGCTATCCGTTTGCGACGATCGGCATGTATCACGCCAGTGACGCGCCGATGATGGTCTCGGCCTCGAACCTGAAGCAGCAGGCCAAGTTGTGGCGTCTGCTGGGGCGCGAGGACATGGTCAAAGAGGACAACAACACGCGGCTGGATGCGCATGCCGAGGAGAGCGCGGCGCTGGCTGCCGCCTTCCGGATGCGCCGGGCGGCTGACTGGGAAGACCTCTTGCAATCCGAAGGTATCCCCTGCGCCCGCATCCGGACGCTCGACGAGGCCTTGGCCGATCCACAGGTGCAGGCGCGGCCCGTGCTGCACAGCTTTGGCGGCGAGGTCGGGACGGTCGAGGGTATGACCACGACGCTGGCGGGGTTCCGCATGCAGGAGCATGGCCCCTCCATCGACCTTCCGCCGCAGCGGCTCGGGGCGCAGACACAGACCGTGCTCTCCGGGCTTGGCTACAGCGACGCCGAGATCGACCAGCTCCGGACCGCGGGGATCATCGCCGGATAGACGCCAAAAATGCCGCTTCAAGGCCGCGTCCCGTGCTCTGGCGGGCGCGAATTTGTTAGCGTTACCAATGGCTAATACAGAATGTTTTGGCGCGGCAAATCTCCCGTGCGTTGACCGAAACCCCCACGAAAAGACATTTGGACGCAGCCCGCAAGCGCGCGGAGTCAGCCTTCGGACCGGGCGCAAGCCCGCAAGACAACAGAATTGACAGAGGAGAAGACCATGACGAAATTCAAAACCGCCGCACTGGGCGCGCTGATGACCACTACCGTTCAGCCGGTGCTGGCCGCCGATCTGGAAGTCACCCATTGGTGGACCTCCGGAGCCGAGGCCGCCGCGATCCGCGTGATCGCAGACGCGTTCCAGGAAAGCGGCAACACCTGGATCGACGGGGCCATCGCGGGCGCAGGCGGCGTGGCCCGTCCGCTGATTACCAGCCGGATCACCGGCGGCGACCCGATGGGCGCCACCCAGTTCACCCACAGCTCGGCCATGCGCGAACTGATCGAGGCGGGCTTCATGCGCGACGTGACCGAGATCGCCGAGGCACAGGGCTGGAAAGAGCAGATCTTCCCGCAATCGCTGCTGGACAGCTGCACCTTCGAGGGCAAGCTGTACTGCGTGCCGTCCAACATCCACTCGCAACAGTGGCTGTGGCTGAACAACGCCGTGTTCACGGACAACGGGCTGGCCGTGCCGCAGACCTGGGACGACTTCGTCGCCGCCGCACCGGCGCTGCGTGAAAAAGGCATCATCCCGTTGGCGCAGGGTCAGCAGGCCTGGCAGATCCAGCTGATGTTCAACGTGCTGATGGTGTCGATCGGCGGGCCGGAGCTGTTCGAAAAGGTCTACGGCGAACTCGACGCGGAGTATGCGGCGGGCGAAGACGTCGCCAAGGTCTTCAAGGCGGCTGCCGAAGCCCGCGATCTGATGAACGGCTCGAACGTACAGGCCTGGAACGAGGCCGCGCTGCTGGTCGTCGACGGTCGGGCCGGTGGCCAGATCATGGGTGACTGGGTTCAGGGGGAATTCATGCAGGCCGGTCTGAAGGCAGGCGAAGACTTTTCCTGCCTCCCGGGGCTTGGCGTGCATGAATACATCACCGCGGCGGGCGACGCCTTCTATTTCCCCAAGGTCGACGACCCGGACATCACCGCCGCGCAGGACAAGCTGGCCAGCGTGATCGTTTCGCCGAAAACGCAGGTTGATTTCACCGCGGCCAAGGGTGCGCTTCCGGTGCGCCGCGACATCGAGCTGAGCAATCCGACCCCCTGCATGGAAAAGGGCATGGAGATCCTCAAATCCGGCCACATCGTGGAAAGCGTCAACACCCTGGTGTCGCCGGATACCGTTGGCCGCGTGACGGACCTTGTGGTCGAATTCTTTGCCGACCCGGGCTTCACAGCCGAGAAAGCACAGGAAGAATTCGCCGAAATCATCGCTTCGGCGGACTGAGCGATCCGGCGCGGACCGTTTCCCGCAGGTCCGCGCCACCCTGTCCCCTTCCCCAACATCATCGGAGAGTTGCAATGTCGCAAAGCGGCAAACCGGCAGCGCTATTCAAAAACCTGAGTGCCAAGATTGCCGCCATCCCGATGGTGCTGACGGCGCTTGTGGTCTTTGTCGGCTGCTCTGTCTGGACAATCGTCTATTCCTTCACCAATTCGCGCCTGCTGCCCAGTGCCAAATGGGTCGGTCTCGATCAGTACGAACGCCTCTGGGACACCCGGCGCTGGGTCATCTCGATCGAGAACCTAGCGATCTACGGCATCCTCATGCTGCTCCTCGCGCTTGTCGTCGGTTTCCTGCTCGCGGCGCTGATCGACCAGAAGATCCGCTTCGAAGACGGCTTTCGCACGATCTTCCTCTACCCATACGCGCTGAGCTTCATCGTCACCGGCCTTGTTTGGCAGTGGCTGCTGAACCCCGAGTTCGGCATCCAGAACGCGGTGCGCAACCTCGGCTTCGAAAGCTTCAGCTTCGATCCGCTCTACAACCCGGACACGGTGCTTTACGGTGTGCTGATCGCCGGTCTTTGGCACACCAGCGGATTGGTGATGTGCCTGATGCTGGCCGGGCTGCGGGGCATCGACGAGGATGTCTGGAAAGCCACCAAGATCGACGGCATCCCCGCCTGGAAAACCTACATCGTCGTGGTGATCCCGATGATGCGCCCGGTGTTCATCACGACGCTGGTTCTGGTCACCTCCGGCATCATCAAGCTCTATGACCTTGTCATCGCTCAGACCGGCGGCGGCCCCGGCCTTGCGTCCGAAGTGCCCGCCAAATTCGTTTTCGACATGATGTTCGTCTCGCAGAACCTGGCCCAGGGCTTTGCCGCGTCGACCATGATGCTGGTGGCCGTGATCTTCATCATCATTCCCTGGGCCTACCTGGAATTCGGAGGCAAGAAACATGGCTGACGTCACCACCAACATGCGGCGGCCCAGCCCGGCGCATGCCTCCGGGCCGAAACCCCGCAGGGCTTTCAGCCGCAAGAACATCATGATCTATAGCGTCCTGTTCGTGCTGGCGATCTATTACCTGCTGCCCTTCTACGTGATGCTGATGACCTCGCTGAAGGGGTTGGCCGAAATCCGCACCGGCAACATCTTTGCCCCGCCGGTGGAGATCACATTCGAACCCTGGGCCAAGGCCTGGGCCACGGTCTGCACCGGCCTGAATTGTGACGGCCTGTCGCGCGGCTTCTGGAACTCGGTCAAGATCACGGTGCCCTCGGTCTTTTTCTCGATCGCCGTGGCTTCGGTCAACGGCTATGCGCTGTCGATGTGGCGGTTCAAGGGGGCGAATGTCTTCTTCACGATCCTGATCA
This sequence comes from Tropicibacter sp. S64, assembly GCF_049803835.1. Classification (NCBI taxonomy): domain Bacteria; kingdom Pseudomonadati; phylum Pseudomonadota; class Alphaproteobacteria; order Rhodobacterales; family Roseobacteraceae; genus Tropicibacter; species Tropicibacter sp. S64. Next base: position 50,845 of record NZ_JBNAGK010000017.1, read on the forward strand.
TAGGCGCCTTCATTCCCTATCAGGTGATGATCTACCCCATCGTCGTGCTGCTGCGGGAAATCGGCCTCTACGGAAATCTCGGCGGTCTGGTGCTGGTGCATACGGTCTTCGGCATGCCGATCCTGACGCTGCTGTTCCGCAACTACTTCTCCTCGGTGCCTGAAGAGTTGTTCAAGGCCGCCCGCGTCGATGGTGCCCGGTTCTGGACCATCTATTTCAAGATCATGTTGCCCATGGCGGTGCCGATCTTTGTCGTGGCCGTGATCCTGCAAACCACCGCGATCTGGAACGACTTCCTGTTCGGCGTCATCTACACGCGGCCCGAAAACTACCCGATGACGGTTCAGCTGAACAACATCGTCAACTCGGTCACCGGCGTGAAGGAATACAACGTCAACATGGCGGCGACGCTGCTGTCCGGGGTTGTTCCTCTCACCATCTACTTTCTCTCTGGCAAGCTCTTCGTGCGCGGCATCGCAGCCGGCGCCGTGAAAGGATAACGTCATGCAGCCAAGCGTTTCGATCCAGAACCTCAAGCTCGACTTCGGCTCCGTGTCGGTCCTGCGCGATCTCAATCTCGACATCGGGCAGGGCGAGTTCCTCGTGCTGCTCGGCAGTTCGGGCTGTGGCAAATCCACGCTGCTCAACTGCATCGCGGGGCTTCTGGAGCCGACCGAAGGGTCGATCCACATCAACGGGAATAACGTGACCTGGGCCGAGCCCTCGGACCGTGGCATCGGCATGGTTTTCCAGTCCTACGCGCTCTATCCGCAGATGACGGTGGAGGGGAACCTGACCTTCGGTCTCAGGAACGCGAAGATGCCCAAGGACGAGATCAGCCGCCGCGTGGCCCGCGCCGCAGAAGTGCTTCAGATCGAAGCCCTGCTGAAGCGCAAGCCCGCTGCACTCTCCGGCGGCCAGCGCCAGCGGGTTGCCATTGGCCGCGCATTGGTGCGCGATGTCGACGTGTTCCTCTTCGACGAGCCGCTCTCGAACCTGGATGCAAAGTTGCGCGCCGACTTGCGGGTCGAGATCAAGCGTCTGCACCAGCGCTTGAAGAACACGATGATCTACGTGACCCACGATCAGGTCGAAGCCATGACGCTGGCGGACCGGATCGCGATCATGAAGGGCGGCGTTGTCATGCAGCTGGACACCCCGGACGTGATCTACAACAAGCCCGCCAACAAGTACGTCGCGGATTTCATCGGCTCGCCGTCGATGAACTTCTTCGACACGGTCCTGACGACGGCGGGTGGACCGCAGGTCACCGTCGCAGGCAAGCCGGTGGCGCTGACGGGTTACAAATTCATCCGTCCCGGCGTGAACGGCAATGTCTGGTTCGGCATCCGGCCGGAGCATATCGTCACCGGCGATCTGGTCGATGCCGCGCCGGCCCAGTTCGAAGTGACCGCAGAACTCGCCGAACCGATGGGCGCGGAAACCTTGATCTGGTCGACGCTGGGCGGTGCGCCCTTGCGGTTCCGCGTGGATGGACAGATGAGCGTCGCGCCGGGTGACACGATCCGGATCGGCTTCGATCCGGCACGGGCGTCGATCTTCGACAAGGTCGAAGAACTGCGCATCTGACGCCAGGCAAAAGAGACCGGCGCCGTCCCGCGGTGCCGGTTTCCTTCATGTCCCGGGCAGAAAGCCGGCAACCGCCGCGTTGAAGGCCTCGGGACAGTCGACATTGACCGAATGACCACCGGGCAGATCGGCAATCGCGATCCCGGAATGCGCCGTTTCCAGCCAGCTGCGCAAAGGCTGGAATTTCCGTTCGTATGATCCGTTGACCAACAGTGTCGGTACAGACAAATCGCCCAGCCGGTCGCGCAGCGACAGACGTGGCAGCGCCTCCTGCATCAGGACCGCAAGACTCTCCGGGGCCACCCTGTCGGCACTCTCCGAGAGCCTCTGGCGCAGGTCCGGCGGAAAGCGTCGGGCGTTGGCCGGATGATAGGGCAACTGGCGCAACATGTCCGTGCCCCCCTCCCGGATCTTTGCGACAAGACTGCGCCGGGCTTCGAGCTGCGCCTCGCTCTCGATCGCGCGCAGCGCCGCATTCGCATTCGTAAAGACAACCCCGGTGCAGGCTTCGGGATAGGCGAGCGCATAGCCCAGTACGACCCCGGCGCCAAAACTCTGGCCGCACAGATGCCAGCGCGGGATGCCGAGCGTCACCCGTATCTGGTCGAGCGCCGTGATGATCCTGTCGGGGTGCGCCTGCTCGGGCAGCTGCGGTGCGGGGCTTTGGCCGTGTCCGGGCAGATCGACCCGGATCAGCCTGAACTGCCCGGCGAGGGCAAGGTTCGGCTGCCAGATGTCGCGGTTGACCAGCAGCCCATGCACCATGAGCAGAGGCGGCAACCCGGTGTCGGGCGCCGCCTCGTAGGCCAGAGTCGTTGGGGGGACCGTGTTCAAATCAAGGACCGTGCTTGCAGCCAGTCCTGTACCGTCCGGCCGACCGCCTCGGGCTGTTCGAAAGGCAGAAGGTGACCCGCTCCGTCAATCACCACGGATGTCGCGTCGGGGATATGCTCCGCGATGGCGTCATGCACCGCCCTGGTGGACAGGTGGTCTTCATCGCCGGTGATCAGCAGCACCGGAAAGGGAAATGCGCCGATATAGGCTGTCGCGTCGGGGCGGTGCAGCAGCGCGAGGTTCTGCCGTTCGTGCACTTCGGGACCGCAGTCGATGACCATCTGGCGGATGCCCGCCACAAGGGTGTCATCCCGTGCGCCCGCCTTGGACACGACCTTTGGCGCCCAAGTCTGCGCATAGCGGGTCATATCCGCATTGGCCGCGTCGATGCGCGATTGCCGATGGTCCAGCTCGTTCGGTCCGGGGCCTTCGGCGCTGGTGCTTGAGAGGATCATCGCCTTGATCCGGTCAGGGGCCTGCCGCCCCATCTCCATCGCCACGCGCCCGCCCATGGAATGCGCGATCACGAACAGGTCGCCGGTTGTCGTGGCCAGAGCGCGACTGGCCATTTGCTCCAGTGTCGCGTCAATGGTCGTGTCCGCGACATGAACCCCGTCCACATGCGGGCGCAGCGTTTCGGCGACAGGGGCCCAAGTGCGGGCGTCCGACATGATACCGGGAATGGTGACAAGCGTGACCATCGGGAATTCCAATCTTCTCAAAGCGTCAATCGAGGTTTCGGCCCCGATGCTATCAGTGCTCCGATCCGATCAGAACCCGATCAAAGGTTAGTACAGACCCAACACAAAGGCCCCCGGCGCGGGAGGAGCACCGGGGGCGGGGGGCGGGCGTGGCAAAGCCTCACCCGACCGAAGGGATGTCAGGTCAGATCACTTGATCCCGGCGGCTTCGAGGCCCTTGACCGCAAGCGCGTCGAGTTTCCGGGCGAAGACCTCGTACTCGTCCGGCCCAAGGAAACGCGGAACAACCCCGGACAATGCCTCGTACTCCTTGAATTCCGGGGAATTCACCGCTTCCTGCAAGCCCGCCGCCAGTTTCTGCTTGATCTCGTCCGGAACGCCCGCCGGGGCGACGAGGCCGCGGATCTGCTGCCAGTCGGTGTCCACCTCATAGCCCAGTTCGGTGTAGGTCGGCGCATCGGGCAGGGCGGGGTTGCGCTGGTCTGACAACACGCCGATCACCCGGACACGGCCTGCCTCGACGAATTCGCGCAGCGAGCCGGCATTGGCCGATCCGACATCCACATGGCCTCCCAGCACGTTGGCGATGGTGTCCGCCGTGTTGTTGTACCCGACCCAGTTGATGTCGATCCCGGCGGCATTGGTGGCCAGTTCCGACGCCACGTTCGAGACCGAGCCGATAGACCCGAAGCCACCCACGTTCGGCACGGAACCGGAGGCTTTCATGGCGACGACGAAATCGTCGAAGGACTGGTACGGGCTCTCCGCGGATACGAACAGCATGTAGCTGTCTTGTTGCAGCATGGCGATCCAGTCGAAATCGTCGACGGAAAACACACCGGCCAGGCTGGTCTTCATCGCGGTGAACTGGGTCAGCGTGTTGACGCCCAGCGTGTAGCCATCAGGTTCCGCTGCCTTGACGATGGTCATCTGGGTCGCCCCGCCGCCGCCCGGCTTGTTGATCACGACGACCTCCTGGCCGAACACCGGCTCGGCGGCGCGGGCAAGGTTGCGCGCGAGGATGTCGGTAGGCCCACCCGGACCGTTCGGAATGACGATTTCGATGGTCTTGCTCGGCCAGCTGGTAGCGTCCTCGGCGCCTGACGTGGTAGCGATGACGACGACGCCTGCAGCAACGCAAGTGCCGCGCAAAAAAGATTGTAGTCTCATTGATCTTCCCCCTGACATTAATGCATACAATTTCACATTGAGTGCAGTCACAGGCTCAATCGAAAACGAAGCACTTTGTAGTATACAATTGGTTAGAGCTGGTGACATGGATACTTTCGGCAGAAATTCTCATGTTCCGTTGCTATACACGGCCCTGCATTCCATAATGTTCGTGACGTAATTGGCTGCATGAATGTTGCATCTTCTTCAAAGATTGATGCCTTCGATACTGCGCTGCCGATGAACGGCTCAACACAACGAACTGGGAGAACCGATATGCAATCCGGTAAGGAAGGTCGCGCTTTTGTTCTTGTCCATGGGGCAGGTCACGGTGGGTGGATGTGGAAAAAGGTCAGGGACCAGTTGCACGCCCGGGGACATCGGGTGTTCACGCCCACGCTGACCGGACTGGGCGAACGCTCGCACCTGATGAGCGGTGACATCACGCTGCAGACCCATATCGACGACGTGGTTAACGTCTTCAGATGGGAAGATCTCAGCGACGCGGTTCTGGTTGGCCATTCCTACGCCGGGTGGGTCGTGAGCGGTGCGATGGAGCATGTCGAAGACCGGGTTTCCGGGATTGTCTACCTTGACGCCTTCCTGCCGGATGACGGCCAGCGCGGCGTGGACTTTCTGAACAAGCAGCAGACCGCCGCCTTCGAAGAGGCACAGGCCAAGGGGGAAGTCTCACGCCCGGGACCGAATTCGAAGGCGCTGCGCATCCAGTCCGAAGCGGATGCGGCCTGGGTCGATACCAGGATCACCCCGCAGCCCATCGGCGTGTCCCTTCAGGCCCTCGAGCTCACCGGCGCCCGCGACCGCGTGGCAAAGAAACTCTATGTCCGGGCACCGCTGTTTCCGCAACCGCGGTTCGACGCGGCGCTGGACCGGTGCCAGGCCGACGCGAGCTGGAAAACCATCGTCATGGAGAACTGTGGACACGATCCGATGATCGACGATCCGGACAGCGTGGTTGCCATGCTCGAGGACATGCTGTGAGCCAGCCGATCACCATTCTGGCTCCGGCGGCCTTTGCGTCGGCGCTGAACCTTCTGGCGCAGGACATGGAGCCGGGGCTGGTGACATTTACCTTCGGCCCTGCCACCGGTCCCGCGCCGAACAGCATCACAAGCCGGTTGGAAGCCGGCGAGCGCTTCGACCTCGTCATCCTTCCGGTGGCCCTGGTGGACAAGGAGATCGCGGCAGGGCGGTTGAGCGGTGCTCCGGTGCCCGTCTTTGCCTCGACCGTCGCCTTTTGTGTATCGGAAGGGGCCGCAGTCCCGGACCTGTCGACTGAGGCGGGCCTGTGGCAGACGCTGTCGGACGCGGCCACCATCGGCCTGTCGGCGGCAGGAAGCGGCGCGTTTTTCCGTGACCGCCTGGTGCCACGCTCGGGGCTGGGCGAGGCCCTGTCGGCCAAGCTGCGGACGATCACGGACCGCCCTGTCGGACAGGCCGTGGCTGAAGGGCTGGTCGCGCTCGGGTTCCAACAGAAAGCAGAGCTTCTGGAGGTGGGCGGGATCACCGTGACTGACGACCTTCCGGATCTGGCCCGAAACGACACCTGGCTTGCCCTGGTTCAGGGCGCGGATGGCCAGCACACCGCCGCCGATGCACTGGCCGAACACCTGCGGTCGACGCGGGCGCGGGACATCCTGATAGCGCATGGCTTGACTCCGGCCACCTGACGGCAAAAGCCCCTGCCAGGACGCGAAATCCCGGCAGGGTTTGTGCCCGGCTATTCCGCCGCGCTGGCCCGGGGGGCGCGCTGGTCGAAACGGCGCTCGAAGATCCCCTCGGCGATGCGGTTCTTCATGATCTCGACCGAGCCGCCCGCGATCATCCAGCCCCGTGTCCGGCGCAGGCAGTATTGCGCCGTGCTTTCGCTGGAAAAACCCAGTCCGCCGAGGATCTGCACGGCTTCGTTCGCTGCAAAGTAACCCGCCTCGTTGCAGGCCAGCTTGGCCAGCGCCGTTTCATGCGCGGAAGGCAATCCATCGCCTGCGTTCACCGCGGCCCGCATCAGCAGCAGCTGCGCCGACTCCAGTTTCAAAGCCATCTCGGCGAATTTCCATTGCAGGCCCTGGAACTCGCAGAGCGGCCGCCCGAACTGCTTGCGCGTCAGGGCGTGCTCCCGCGCGAGGTTGAAGGCATGCCGCCCCACGGCCACAGCCCGCGCGGCGTTGCCAAGCCGTTCGACGTTGAACCCCGCGATCTGTTTCTTGAAGCCGCCTTCGCCCAGAAGGACGTTTTCCTTGGGAATGCGCACGTCGTCGAAATAGAGCTGGCACCAGTCCTCGCCGTTCATGAAGGTGGAGGGTTTGCCAACCTCGAAGCCCGGCGTGCCGCGCTCGATCAGAACCGATCCGATGCCGCCGGTGCCGGGTCCGAAGCGGACATAGACCAGGAACAGATCGGCAAGACCGCTGTGCGTGCCGAAAATCTTGGTGCCGTTGATGACGTAGTCATCCCCGTCCTGAACCGCCCGTGTCGTCAGCTCTGTGACGGCAGACCCTGCGCCGGGCTCGGACATCCCCAAGGATATCAGTGTCTTGCCCGCCAAGATGCCCGGCAGATAGAGCGCTTTCTGCTCCGGCGTCGCGTATTCGACAAAGGTCCTGACCGGGCCGAAGTTGGCGGCTTGGACCACGTCTCCTGATTTCGGGCAGACTTCGGCCACCGCTTGCAGGGCGATAATGGCTTCGACAAGCGACCCGCCGGCGCCGCCGTCCGCCTCGTCGAAGAGCAGCCCCAACAGGCCGATGTCCGCGAGCCGCTCGGCCACGTCCCACGGATAGTTATCCGACGCGGCGCGTTCCGCCGCTCCCGGCGCCAGCTCTGTTTGCGCAAAGCGGCTGACCGTTTCGTGGAACGCCCGCTGTTCCGCGTTCAGATTGAAGTCCATCCGGTGAAACCCTCCCTATGTGATGGTCGCCAATCTAGCGCAGGTCCGGGAGGATCAGGACTGACCAAGAGTCAGCGTTGCGAAACAAAAACTTGTGCATGCGCCGGTGGAAGGCCGATAGCCGGACAGATCGCCAGAGTGACCCGCCTCGGCAGTCGGGGTAGTCTTCCGTCCCGGCCCGCGTCGCGGCCTCCGACAAACCCGGGGCTGTGCGCCCCGGGAACGGTCCGTGATCTCTTCCAGCGCTTGCAGGGCGGGCTATTCGCCGAGCGCAATGCCCTCCCGCCGCGGATCGGCAGCCCCTTGCAGTCCGTCCGGGGTGATCGCAATGGCATGAAGGCCGGAGTTCAGATCCCCGACGTTGACCTTGTACCCCATGCCCTCCAGCGGGCCCGCCATATCGGCCATGGGAGTACCGGCTTCGAGGTCGTAGGTGCCGAAGCGGTTGACCGCATGGGGCATCGCCACCGCCTGCTGAACATCCATGCCCCAGTCGACATGCGCCACGATGGCCTGCGCAACATAGCCGATGATGCGCGAGCCGCCGGGCGAGCCGATCACCAGCATCGGCTTGCCGTCCCGGCGCACGATGGTGGGGGACATGGAGGACCGGGGCCGCTTTCCCGGCTCGACACGGTTGGCGATGGGCACACCGTCCGCATGGGAGCGGAACGAGAAGTCCGTCAGTTCGTTGTTCAGCAGAAAACCGTGGGTCATCAGCCGCGAGCCAAAGCCGTTTTCGATGGTCGTCGTCATCGAGAGCGCGTTGCCGTATTGGTCGACAATCGAGATGTGCGAGGTCGACGGCAGTTCGAGGCTTTCGTCATCGGCCCACAGTTGCGCGTGATCCCATTCCGGATTGCCGGGGCTGACTTCTGGCAACGCGTCGTCGCCTTTAAGCAATTCGGCCCGATCCGCGAGATAGGCGGGATCGACCAGCCCGTCGGTCGGCATCGGCACATAGTCGCTGTCGGCCATGTAGCGGCCGCGATCGGCAAAGGCGAGGCGCGAGGCATCGCCGATCACGCGCCACGTCTCGGGATCGTCCTGCGCGCCCGGCTCCAGTGCGTTCATCATGCCGAGGATCTGCCCGACGGTCAGCGCACCCGAGGAGGGCGGCCCCATGCCACAGACCTCGTAGCCGCGGAAGTCGGCGCAGACGGCGGGCCGTTCGACAACATCATACAGCGCAAGGTCAGCGGTCTCCATGACTCCCGCGTTGCCCTCGACCGCCTTGACGGTATCGACAATCGCCTGCGCGATCTCGCCGGTGTAGAAGGCCTCCGGTCCCTCCGCCGCAAGGCGTTTCAGCACGGCAGCGTAGTCCGGATTTGACAGCGTCGCGCCCTCGGCCAACGGCTGACCACCGGGCAGGAAATAGGCCGCCGTGGCGTCGAAGCGGGCCAGCCGTTCGCCATCTTCGGCGATCAGACCGGCAAGGCGCGGCGACACCGCGAAACCCTCTTCGGCCAGTCCGATGGCAGCGTCGAAGAGGCCGGCCCATTCGGACTTCCCCCACTTTTCATGTGCACGATGCATCAGCATCGGCGTTCCGGGCACACCGACGGATCGCCCGCCCACCACCGCATCGAAGAAGCCCATGGGCTCGCCATCGTCGGTCTGGAACAGGCGCGGCGTGGCGGCCAGCGGCGCAGTTTCGCGCCCGTCCAGCGTGGTGATCTCGCCGGTCTCGCCGTCGTGCCAGACAAGGAAGGCGCCGCCGCCAAGCCCCGAACTTTGCGGTTCGACCAAGCCGAGAACGGTCTGCACGGCAACCATGGCATCTGCCGCGGTGCCGCCGGTGCGCAGTATCTCGGCGCCTGCGGCGACGGCGTGGGGATTGGCGGCTGCCACCATCCACTGGCTGGCCTCGACGGGGCGGCCGTCTGCTTTCGCGGCCAGCGCGGCGGCCACTTCTGGTGAAATCGCGGCCAGATCGTTCGAGGTTGCGGCTTCGGGCGCGACGGAATCGGCGGCCTGCTGCGCCAGCGCGGCGCCGGATAGGCTGGTCGCAAACAGCAGGATTGTCAGGATTCGCATGGTCTTTCTCCCCTTGGTGAGGTGTTCTTGTTCGGACACTCAACCATGGAGTGCCAATCGGTGAAACCCGTAATTGCCGGACGGCCCGTGCTCCTCCGCCAGGACCGTCACACCAGCCCGGCGAGCCACAGGTACAGCGGCAGGCCCACCGTGATGTTGAACGGGAAGGTCACGCCAAGCGACAGGGTCAGGTAGATGCCGGCTTCGGCCTGCGGCAGAGCGATCTTCATCGCCGCGGGGACGGCGATGTAGGATGCCGAGGCCGCCAGGACCATCAGCAGGAACAGGCTGCCGGTCTGCAACCCGACGACCGCGCCCAGACCCATGGCAAGCATGGCCCCGATCACCGGCATCAAGAGGCCGAAGGCGAACATTCCCGCACTCAACAGGTGCCGGTTGCGCAACAGGCTGCGTCCTGCCGCCAGTCCCATGTCCAGAAGGAACAGGCAGAGGATGCCGGTGAAGGGTGTCACCACGAATGGGGCGATCATCTCCATTCCCTTGTCCTGCGTCAGGGCTCCGATCACGAAGGCCCCGGTCAACAGCACGATGGATCCATTGGCAAAAAGCTCACGCATCGGCACCCGGCCCGCGCCGCCAGGCGTTGCGGTACGTTGCGCGATCCACAGAGCGGAAAGGATCGCGGGCACCTCCATCATCGCCGCAACCGCGACCATGAAGCCGTCGGAGGCGAACCCTGCCAAGTCCAGCAGGCTCGACGCCGCCACGAAGGTCACGATGGAAATCGAGCCGTAGTGCCCGGCCACGGCTGCCGCGTTAAGCGCGTTCAGACGTGTCATGGCGCGAAGCAGCGCGTAGGCGATGAAGGGGATGGCGAAGGACAGAAGCAGGCCTGCCGCCAGTGCGGAAAAGACATCCGCGCCAAGGCCGTTCGCAGCGAGGCTGTGGCCGCCCTTGAAGCCGATTGCCAGCAGCAGGTAGAGCGACAGGATCTTTGCCGCGCCTTCCGGGATCGAAAGGTCGCTGCGCACCGCGGCCGCCAGAAGGCCAAGGACAAAGAACAGGATCGTTGGCACCATGAGGTTGCCCACGAGGCTATCGAAGATGTGCATGATTGAAACTCCGGAACAGTTTCACGCCTGTTGCCCGACTTCCTTGCATAGTGTAAATACAAATAACTGGTCTGACAGATAGTATGGAATTATGGATGCGACCGACATTGCGCCAGATGGAGTACATCGTCACGGTCCACCAGCTTGGCAGTTTCAGCCTTGCCGCCGCGAAGCTGAACGTCAGCCAGCCCAGCCTGTCGACCCAGTTGGCAACCGTCGAGGCCGACCTCGGCGTCCGACTGTTCGAGCGCAGCAGAACCGGTGTCCGCACCACCGCGCGCGGGTTGGAGTTCGTCACCCGCGCCCGCCGCATCCTGTCGGAAGTGGAGAGCCTGCGAACCGCCATGCTGTCGGACCTGCCGTTCGGCGGCCGCCTCAGGCTGGGGGTGTTGCCCTCCATCGGGCCCTACCTCCTGCCGCAGGCCATGAAGGTCCTGCACGAGACGCAGCCGGAGCTGCGCGTCATCGTGCGCGAGGAAAACACGCTCAGCCTCGATGAGGGCTTGCGGAATGGTCGGTTCGACGCGGTCATTTCAACGCCCGAAGACCACCCGAACAGCCTGCAACATCCGCTCTTTGTCGAACCCCTGTGGGTCGCCGTCGCGCAGGATCATCCGCTTGCCGGGCGCGGCCATGTCGGTGCTGCCGACCTGGCGGGTCAACGTCTGCTGACGCTGGACACCGGGCACCGCCTTGCGCGCATCGTTTACGGGATCGCCGGAAAGAGCGGGGCCATCGTGACGGACGACTACGAGGGCACCAGCCTCGACTCGATTGTCCTGATGGCAGCGACCGGCGCGGGGATCGGCATCCTGCCGGATCTTTTCGCCCGGCGCCAGGCCGTCCATCGTGACGAAATCCGCGTCATGCCGCTGCGCATGTCCGACGCCGACCGCACGATCTGCCTGCTTACGCCGGATGACCGCTCTGCCCGTCAGGCCGCAGCCTTCGTGACGATCCTCCGCGCCGCTGCCAGGGCACATGGGCTGAATGTCGTGACCGGCTGAACGACAGGACACGCGGTCCGGCGCGGGTCTGACCCTGTGCGCTCCCGGAACAGCCGTGCGTTCAAACGGTCACCGGCGATGCCCTATTCTTGCATTCACCGCACAGTTCCGCCCCGGTTCGATTGACCGCCGCGCCCGTACCCCGGCGGTCAGAGCTTGCGCAAGGCCATATGCAGTTCGGACATGAGCTGGTTCATCTCGGCGACCCGCCTGGGGTCGATCCCCGCGAAGGTCTGGTCATAGATCGCCCGCGCCTCGACAAGCGCGAGCTTGCGCAGGCGGTCGCCCTTGTCGGTCAGGCAGACCTCGGTAACCCGCCCGTCAGTCGGGCGCACGCGGGTCGAGACCAGTCCGTCCTTGATCATCCGCTGGATGACCTTGGTTGTGGTGTTGAGCTTCTGGGCCGAGAAATCGGCGATTTCGGACACGGAAAGATGCTGGTCTTCGTAAAGGCTCATCAGCGCACGCCAGCGCGGAATGTCGATTCCGATGGGCTTGATGCGCCGTTCCAGCGCATCGGCATAGGCCGCGTTCAATTGGCTGATCCAGTAGAACGGCCAATCGGCCTTGAAGTGCTGGGGGTCGTTGGTTGCGTCGATCATGGGTCCGGTCGGCTTGGTGTCTACGGCAAGGTATCCGCGAGACGGTCCGGAATGGAAAGTGAATTTGACCGTTTAGGCAAGGAATCCTCTGCGCCGGGATTCGGTCGGGGTTTCGCCTGTCCAGCCTTGCCATGCCCGCCAGAAAGCCGTGGGATCGGTGTAGCCAAGCGCCTGTGCCACTTGACCGACCCGCGCACCGGGCAAGGCGAGCAGCCGGGCCGCCCGCGCATGGCGCAAGTCCGCCAGAAGATCGCGCAAGCTCGTGCTTTCGGCGGCAAGCCTGCGTTGCAGGGTCCGCGGCCCGATGTGAAGTGCGGCGGCGACCCGGTCCAGCGTGACGGTGGACAGGCCAAGGCTCGCATTGATCACCGCGCGGGCGGCGGCGGAAGTGCCACCAGCGCCCTCCGGCAAGGGATGCACCGCACCAATCAGGTCGCGCACATGCCGTTCGAGCGTATCGAGAAGCCCCACATCCTCCTGACGCAACACCCGCACCGCATCGGCCTGCGCGATGACAAGCCGGTTTATCGGCTGAAGGTATCGCACCGGAGCGCGGAACATCCGGGACAAGGTCTGGGAATCGTCGGGAGCGGAGTGTTCGAAATGGACTTCGAGCGGTGCGAACCGGGACGAGAAATTGTCGCGGATCACCTGCGTGGTCGAGGACAACGAAAACTCGGCATCCTGCCGCCGGGGCCAGATCCCGCCATCGGCGATCCGGTAGGAGAAGATGAAACGGTCGCCGTCCTGGACCCATTGGCTCTGCGTTCCGCTTTGCAGTGCGTTCACGTAGCGCGCGATCCGGTTCATCCCCCGGTCCACGCTGCCCGAAAGCGACAGGATCAGTCCGACCGGCCCCATGTCCGCCGCCGTCAGCCCCGCGCCGATCCGGGCACCGAGAACCGGATCGTCCGCCATGTCCGCCGCCGCTTCGAGGAATTTCACGAAAAGCGGCAGTGGGATCGCGCCATAGGGGTCCGACAGCTGCGCGGCGGAGATGCCGATCCGGTTCAGAAGCGGCTGCGCCGAACGCCCCTGCGCCTCGAATCGCGTGATGAGCGCGGCAAGGAACGACGCCCGCACGGCGGAGAAGGCAGTCCCCGGGGCCGCGCGATCCGGCGTCGAATTTTTCGGTAAGTTTACCATTATGTCGCAAAATATCGGATTTGTGACGTGAGATGCAATGGAAAATGGAGGGCGTTCGGCCCCAGCCTGTTGGAAAGGCGCTGGAAGCCGCGACCAACACGACGCCGCCACTTGGGAGACCGTCATGCTCGATAACGACAATTTTCTGCGCGCCGAAAACACGCGCCACCAGTTCCACCCGATGACCCATCCGATGATCAGTGCGCAGAACCCGCCGCAGATCATCACCCGTGGCGACGGCTGTTACGTCACCGACATCGACGGCAATCGGCTTGTCGACGGTCTGGGCGGCCTGTGGAACGTGAACGTCGGCCATAACCGGCCCGAGGTGAAGCAGGCGATCGTCGATCAGATGGAGCGCATCAGCTACTACTCCTCGTTCGCCGGCACGGCGACCGCCCCGTCGATCGAGCTGTCGGCCAGGATCTGCGAGATGGCGACCGTGGAGGAGATCACCAAGGTCATGTTCTCGGCCAACGGGTCGGATGCGGTGGAAACCGCGCTGAAGCTGTCGCGGCAATACTGGCAACTGATGGGTCAGCCGACGCGCACGAAGTTCTTGTCTCTCAAGCAAGGCTATCACGGCGTGCATTTCGGCGGGCTGTCCGTCAACGGCGCCCCCTACTACCGCAACGCCTATGAGCCGCTGCTCGGGGGGTGCTTCCAGATCGACAGCCCCTGGACCTATCGCAATCCCTATTCCGAGGACCCCGAGGACCTGGCGGAGGCCGTCATCACCCAGATCGAGCGCACCATCCAGGCGCAGGGACGGCAGACTGTCGCGGCTTTCATCGCCGAGCCGGTGCAGGGGGCGGGCGGCGTGATCGTACCGCCCGCGAGCTTCTGGCCGAAGCTGCGCGCGGTGCTCGACAAATACGAGGTTCTGTTGATTTCGGACGAAGTGGTCACGGGTTTCGGGCGCTCCGGTGCCATGTTCGGCGCACGCGGTTGGGGCGTGAAACCCGACATGATGTGTCTCGCCAAGGGCATTTCTTCGGGTTACGTGCCGCTCGGGGCTACGGCCCTGAGCAAGCGGGTCGCGGATGCGTGGTATCAGGGGTTCAGCGAGCAGGGCATCATCATGCATGGCTACACCTCGACCGGGCACCCGGTCGCCTGTGCCGCCGCGCTCGCCTGTCTCGACATCGTCGAGCGTGAGAATCTGCCGGGCAATGCCGCGAAGATGGGCGCACGCCTGCTCGACGGGCTGAAGCCGCTGGCGGAGAGCTGCTCGATCGTGGGCGAGGTGCGGGGCAAGGGGCTCATGGTCGGCCTCGATTTCGTGTCCGACAAGACCACGCGTGCCCCCATGGACCCGGGAAACGGGACGGTCGAGAGAATAGCGTCCTACGCCCGGGAAGAGGGGGCCATCGTGCGCCCCGCCGGATCGGTCATCATCCTGTCGCCGCCGCTGGTCATCGGCGAGGCGGAAGTCGACATCATCGTCTCGGCGCTTACCAAAGCCTGCGCCCGCTTTGACGCGGAGCAGTAAGGTGATCGGCACGCTGCCCCGCGATCCCTTCCGGTTCGAGCCGCTGCCGACGCGGGTGCTGTTCGGTCACGGCACCCGCACGCATCTGGCGAAGGAGGTGCGTGCGGCGGGGATCACCCGCGTGCTTGTGCTGACCACACCCTTCCAGAAGGACCTGGGTGATGCCGTGGCGCGGGACCTGGGCGATGTGGTTGCCGGGGTATTCAACGGAGCGGCGATGCATACGCCGACGGATGTGACAGCCCAAGCGCTGGACGCTTTGACCACCGCCGGAGCCGATGGTGTCGTCGCCGTGGGTGGCGGCTCGACCATTGGACTGGGCAAGGCGCTGGCCGCGCGCACGGACGTGGTGCAGGTGGTGCTGCCAACGACTTACGCCGGTTCGGAGATGACCCCGATCCTGGGCGAAACCGAAAACGGGCTCAAGACAACACGATCGGGTCCCGAGATCCGGCCGGAGGTCGTGATCTATGACGTGGCACTGACCCATACGCTGCCCGCCGCGATGAGCGTGACCTCCGGCATCAACGCCATCGCCCACGCGGTCGAGGCCCTTTACGCCGTGAACGGCAACCCCCTGATGGATGCCCTCGCGCTGGAGGGCATTCGGGCACTGACCGGGGCGCTGCCACTGATCGTGGCCGATCCGCACAGGGGCGCGGGCCGCGAGGCTGCGCTTTATGGGGCATGGCTTTGCGGAACCTGCCTCGGATCTGTCGGCATGGCGTTGCACCACAAGCTGTGTCACACGCTGGGCGGCAGTTTCGGCCTGCCCCATGCCGAGACCCATACCGTCGTTCTGCCCCATGCGCTCGCCTACAACGCGCCCGCGGTGCCGAAAGTGATCGACGCGCTTCGTCCGATCCTGGGCGATGATCCGGCGCTCGGACTGCACCACCTTGCCCGCGACCTGGGCGCCCCGACCAGCCTGTCGGGGCTCGGCCTCGACGCGGCGAGCCTCGACCGCGCGACCGAGCTTGCCCTGCAGGCACGTTATCCGAACCCGAGACCGCTGGAGGCCGGAGCCCTCCGCGCCACGCTTGGCCGAGCCTGGGCGGGCACCGCACCGATCAGCGAGATATCGAGCGAAGGGAGCAGCGCATGACCGACTATTTTACCGAAACCGGCTCTGCCGAGACCGTGAATGCCCGGATATCGCCGGACGCAGACGCGCGGCTTGCCGCTGTCATGGCATCGCTGGTGCGTCACCTTCATGCCTTCGTCAAGGACGTGACACTGACCGAGGCCGAGTGGGAAACCGCCATCGCCTTTCTGACCCGGACCGGACAGATGTGTTCGGACACGCGGCAGGAGTTCATCCTGCTGTCCGACGTGTTGGGCGTTTCGATGCTTGTCGATGCGGTCAACAACCGGAAACCGGCGGGTTCGACGCCTTCGACCGTCTTCGGCCCGTTCCACGTGGACGGTGTGCCGGAGCGCAAGATGGGCGCCAACATCTCGCTCGACGGGGTGGGGGAGCCATGCCTGTTCCGGGGCCGGGTCGTGGACCTTGAGGGGCGGCCGATTGCGGGCGCGACAGTGGACGTCTGGTCCGACAACGCCGACGGGTTCTATGACGTCCAGCAACCGGACACGCAGCCGCAGCACAACAACCGCGGGATATTCGTGACCGGCGCGGATGGGCGCTACTGGTTTACCGGCATCAAGCCGGTGAGCTACCCGATCCCCGATGACGGCCCGGTGGGCGAGATGCTGGGGCACCTGGGCCGCCATCCCTGGCGCCCCGCACACATGCATTTTCTGGTCTCCGCGCCCGGTTACGACCGTCTGATCACACATACCTTCGTGGCAGGGGACGACTACCTCGCCTCGGACGCGGTTTTCGGGGTGAAGGCCCCGCTGATCGTGGACTTCGCGCGGACCGATGCGGGGCCGGAGGCCGGACCCGAAACGCCGCTTTGGCAGGCAGATTACGACTTTGTGCTGCCACCTGCATAGGCATCCTCGCAAAAAGCGCGATTAATAATGAATAATGACGTGAAAAATCACGCAATATCGGACATAGTCAAAAAGCGAACAGGGAGTTGACCATGAAGACCCTACTGAAATCCAGCGCGGTTGCCATGCTGGCCGTCGTCCCCGCCATTGTACAGGCGGACTATCCGGAGAAACCCGTCGAATTCGTGGTGCCTTGGCCACCAGGCGATCTGGAAGACATCATGACCCGCATGATCGCGGACAAGTTTCAGGAAACCTACAGCGTTCCGGCGGCGGTGGTAAACAAGCCGGGCGGCGGCGGCGGCCCGTTCCCCGGCGCGGTCGAGGTGGCGATGGCCCCAGCGGACGGCTACACTGTCGGCTCGTTCGTGATCGACGTGCCCATGGTCGGACCCTACATCGGCATTCCGCCGCTTGAAGGGAACCCGTTCGAACCGGTGGGCATCTTCCTGACCTATCCCTTCGTGCTCGCCGCCAAGGGCGACGCGCCGTACAAGACGATGGAAGAGCTGGCCGCCTTTGCCCGCGAGAACCCGGTGACCCTCGGTCACTTCGGAGACGTCACAAGCCCCGCGCGCCACACGCTCGCCATGGCCAAGGCGCTGGACTTCAGCTTCGCATCGGACGCGGCCTTCGATGCGCTCGATTGCAACACGCTGGCGTCGGGCGATGTCGACGTCATCAACACGACGCTGCAGCTCATCCGGCCCTGCCTCGATGATCTGACGATCCTGATGGCGGACACCAACAATCGCATCCCGGTGTTGCCGGATGTGCCCACGGCGGGCGAGATCGTGCCCGAGCTCGACTTCTCGACCTGGAACGGGCTCTTTGTCCACGAGGACACGCCGCAGGATGTGCGCGATGCCATCGCGGCGGTCGCCCGGGACGTCATCGCCTCGGACGCCGCCAAGACACTGTCCGAAGAGACGGGGGCCGAGATCTACTGGCTCGACGCCGCCCAGTCGGAAGAGCAGATGTCCAAGGACGCGGACACGCTTCAGCGGATCGGCGCGTTCCTCGGGGAATGATCCGGCGCGGGGGCCGCGACCAGGCGGCCCCCCGATCCCCGTCCGTTTTCCCCTGCACCAATCGGGTGACCTCATGAAGCGCGTGTTCAATTTCCTCGCGATGTTCCAGCGCGAGCGTCGACCGGGTGACATGGTCTTTGCCGTCGGGTTCTTCCTGCTCGCGGTGGCCGCCGCGGCGGTGCTGCCCACGCAGGCCAGGTTCGTATCCGGCAAGATGCTGGTTTCACAACCCGGCTTCTGGCCCGCCGTGGGTGTGGCGATGATGGTCGTCTTCGGGGCGGCGCATCTGTTGTCCACGGTCAATGCGCCCCGGCTTCCGGGGCGGCTCAGGGAGGTGATGGCCTGGACCCGGTCGCTCGAATACGTCGCGTGGTTCGTGGTCTATGTCCTGTCTGTGCCGATCATCGGCTACCTGCCCGCGACGCTCATGCTGTCGCTCCTGCTGGGGTATCGGCTGGGATACCGGTCCTGGCGCGGGCTCTGTGCCGCTGCGGTTTTTGCACTTGCGGTAGTCCTGATCTTCCGCACCGGGCTGGGCGTGCGAATCCCGGCGGGCGAGGTCTATGACCACCTCCCCGCCTCGATCCGCAGCTTCGCCATGACGCACCTCTGAGGCCAGACCATGTTCGAGACCCTTTCTCTCGCCGTCGACCACCTGCTTGAGTGGCAGGTCATAGCGGCGCTCCTCATCGGCTCCATCGGCGGGGTCATCATCGGGGCGATCCCCGGCGTCGGCCCTGCCGTCGCCATCGCGATCCTGCTGCCCGCGACGTTTTCCATGCAGCCACTCGTCGGGCTGACCCTGCTCCTCGGCATCTACGGGTCGAGCATGTATGGCGGCTCGCTTCCCGCCATTCTCATCAACACCCCCGGCACCGCGGTCAACGCGCTGACAACCTATGACGGCTACCCGATGACCAGGAAGGGGCAGGCGCTGCGCGCCCTCGGTCTTGCCTACGGGGCGAGTTTCCTGTCGGCGATCTTCTCGATCCTCGTGCTGATCCTGTTGTCCCCGGTGCTGGCCAAGGTTGCTCCGATGTTCGGCTCACGGGAAATCTTCCTCGCCGCCCTGCTGGGCATCGTGCTGGTCATCGTCGCGCACAAGGGCCAGGTGGCCGCCGCCGGCATGATGGCGGGGTTCGGTATCCTGCTGCAATCGGTGGGCATGGAGCCGGTCAACTATACCATGCGCTACACCTTCGGGATGGGCTGGCTGACCTCCGGTCTCGACCTCATCGTCGTGGTTCTCGGGTTGTTCGCGATCAGCCAGGCCTTCGCGCTGATGGTCGAACCCGAAAGCGCCCCGAACGCCACCCCCGTGCGCGGCTCGATGCTGAAGGCGATTGGCGAAGTGCTGGGTTTCAAGCGCGTTGCCCTCACCGGTTCGACCTACGGCGTGCTCATGGGAATGATCCCCGGCGTCGGCGAGTTCACCGCACAGTTCCTGAGCTACACCACCGCGCGGCGGCTGTCGCAGACGCCCGAAGAGTTCGGGAACGGCAGCCCCGAGGGTCTCGTCGCCTCGGAAAGCGCGAACAACGCCGTGCCCGCCGCCGCGTTGATCCCGCTGCTTGCGCTTGGCATCCCGGGCGAAGCGCTGACCGCGATGATGCTCTCGGTCTTCTATGTCCACAACGTCGTGCCGGGGCCGGGGCTGTTCCAGAACCAGCTCGATTTCGTCTACGCGCTCTACCTTGCCCTGATCGTGCTCAACGTCATCGTCATCCTGTGGATGCTGGTCTCGTCCAACCTTCTGATCCACCTGATCCGGGTGCCGACGCGGTTCCTCGGCATGGCCATCATGATCATGAGCTTCGTGGGCATCTATTCGCTGCGCAATTCCCCGGTGGATTGCCTTGTCGCGGCAGGTTTCGGCGTCTTCGGTGTCATCGTCAAGCGGCTCAACCTGCCGGTGGTGCCGGTCATCCTCGGCATGGTGCTGGGAAATATCATGGAGGTGAAGCTGCGCGCCGCATCGGCCCGGATCGAAAGCCCGCTCGACTTTGTCAGCCGCCCGATCTCGGCCCTGCTCGTCCTCGCCATCCTGTTCATCATCGTTCAGGCCTTCCGCACCACGATCCGTGAATGGTCGGCCGACACATTCACCGACCCCAAGACAAGTGCCTGAGAGGCACGAAGGAGACCCCATGCGTATCGGCACCCCGGATTTGGCCCCCAGCGGTATCGCTGCTGCCGTCACCGACTTCCTGAAATCCCCCAGAATGCTCATCGGCGGCAAGAGCTGCGACGGCGCGGCGGGCAGCTTCGACGTGTTCAACCCGGCGGACGGAACCTGCCTTGCGCAGGTGCCGGAAGCGGGCGAAGCGGATGTGGACCGCGCCGTTGCCGCCGCCCGCGCCGCGATGGAGGGTCCCTGGGGTGACATGCCCGGCGCCAAGCGCACCGGGCTCATGCTCAGGCTCGCGACGCTCATCGAGGAGAACGGCGAGGAACTGGCCCAGCTCGAGACGCTGGAAAACGGCAAGTCCATCATGATGAGCCGACTGATCGAGGTGATGTCCTCGGCGGAATACATCCGCTACATGGCCGGCTGGGCGACCAAGATCCGGGGAGAGACGCTGGACGTCTCCATCGCGATCCCGCCGGGCACGAAATACACCGCCTTTACCCGGAAGGAACCCGTGGGCGTCGTGGCGGCCATCACGCCGTGGAATTTCCCGCTGAACATGGCGGTCTGGAAGATCGCCCCGGCCCTCGCCGCGGGCTGCACCGTGGTGCTCAAGCCCGCCGAGGAAACCCCGCTCACCGCGTTGCGGCTTGCCGAACTGGTACGCGAGGCGGGCTTTCCCGACGGGGTGGTGAACGTGGTGACGGGCGGTGGCGCGGTGGGTGCGGCACTGGTGCGGCATCCCGGCGTGAGCAAGATCACCTTCACCGGCTCGACGGACACCGGCAAGAAGATCGGTGTGCAGGCGATGCAGGATGTCAAACCCGTGACGCTGGAACTGGGCGGCAAGGCTCCCATGGTAATGTTCGACGACATGGACCTGAATCTTCTGGGTCCGGCGACGGGAATAGGCGTCTTTCTCAACACCGGCCAGACCTGCTGCGCGGGCGCACGCCTGTTCATCCAGCGCGGCATCTATGACGAGGCGGTGAGCGTGCTCAGGAACATCGTCTCCTCGCTTCCGATGGGCAGCGGCATGGACCCGGCCAACCAGATAAACCCGCTGGTCAGCGCCAGACATCAGGCGCATGTCAAATCATCCATCGAGAGGGGCATTGCGGACGGTGCTGTGCCATTGCTCGATCTGAGCGCGCCCGGGCAGGGCTATTTCGTTGCTCCCCAACTGTTCGAGGGAGCCGCGCCGGGCAGTGCGCTGATGCAGGACGAGGTCTTTGGTCCGGTCGCCACGATCACGCCGTTCGACAGCGAGGACGAGGTTATCGCCATGGCCAACGATGTGCGCTATGGCCTTGGCGCATCGCTCTGGAGCCGGGACATCAACCGCGTCATGCGGCTCGTGCCGAGGGTGCAGGCCGGCACGGTCTGGATCAACAGCCACAACATCCCGGATCAGAACATGCCGTTCGGCGGGGTCAAGCAGTCTGGGCTTGGCCGGGAACACGGTTCGGGCGCCCTCGACAACTTCCTCGAAACCAAGTCGGTATGCGTGGCTTACAGCTGAGCCGCAATACGCGCGGAACAAACCGGGCAAGGGATGCCTTGCCCGGTTTTGCCTTGCGCGTTCAGGTTCTCCGGCAAAGGGGATGTCGGGAAACGGATCGACCAATGTTCCGAATGATACCGCGAGGCAGCGCGCATTCGCGGAGTCCGAGCATGTCTCTCTCTACAGGTGTCCCGTTCTGTCCTTCCGTGACGGCGGTACAGATGCTAAAAGGAGACCGGAGCATCTGGACTCCGGCCCCCTCGAAGATGCCACACAGCGGACTTGCCGTCGTGGTCAGGGCGTCATCAACACGGATTTCGACGGGTAATCCGACGCCCATGTTGCGGGCAGGGGAGCGACGAAGACGTTCTCGGTCCGGTTACGCGTGAAGCGCCACTTGCCATCGTCACACTTGCGATAGCTGTTCCACAGCCGCGACGAGCGCAACAGCGCCTTGCCGTCGGAGAAGAGCCAGGGCTGCATGTGCACCCAATTGCCCTCGGCGGTCATGGCGTCATCCGCAACGGTGATCTGTTCAGACGTCAGGTAGTGGCAATTCAGGATCAGCGCGGGATCGGTCTTGCCGCCCCAGAAGCCCTGAAAGTGCTTCTTCACCGCATCCCAGCCTTCGGCCCGGCCGAACTGGCTGTCATAGTATTCTCCGACGCCTTCCCAGACCGCTTCGGGTGCGAACAACTCCATGATCCGGTCGATTCGGTCCGCGTCGTCGTTGGAGCCGAACTCGGGGTTCGGCGTGTCGCACAGGAACATGTACCGAGCCTGGACGCGGCGCACCTCGGCCTCCGCCTCCAGGATCGCAATCCGCTTCTGCAAATTTTCGATCTGATTCTCCGACACCGGAACCTCCTTGTTGTGGTAATTTTCCTGTAAAATACCCGGCAAGATTCCAAAGTCGAATATTTATTCACTATTCACGTGAATTTTCTTGACGCAGATCAATTACGCGGTAATTTTACTGTAAATCCCGCATCAACGACGGGGCACGACTCAACAGGGAACTGCGCGATGACCGTTTCGACGGATCCATATCTTGCACTCTTTCAACGGCTGGACATCGGGTCTGCCGGCGGCCTTGCGGTTGCGGTGAAAGATTGCATCGACATTGCCGGACAGGTGACGTCTTCCGGCTCGCCCGCCCTTGTCGACCGCGTCCCGGCAAGCCGCAATGCCCGCGTCGTCGACGATCTGCTCGCCTCGGGCGGCCGGGTGATCGGCAAGGCCAGGATGCATGAACTCGCCTTCGGCATGACCGGGATCAACGCGGCGTTCGGAACGCCGGTGAACCCGCGCTGGCCCGACCGCATTCCGGGCGGCTCGTCCTCCGGTTCGGCGGTGGCCGTGGCCGGCGGCCTGTGCGATGCCGCCATCGGGACCGACACTGGCGGATCGGTGCGCCAGCCCGCGATCTGCTGTGGCATCTACGGGATCAAACCGACCTTCGGGCGGATCAGCCGCGACGGCTGCCACCCGGCGGACAGCTCGCTCGACTGTGTCGGGGTGCTGGCCCGTTCGGCGGCAACGCTGACCAAGGCGATGGCGGTGATCGACCCGACCTTCGCGCCCGAGACCCTCGACCGCGCCCCGCGCATCGCACGGGTCAAGGCAGACGATCTCGATCCCCGGGTGGGCGAGCCGCTGGTCTATGGCCTGATGGAAGGCTTGCCTGAGTCCGGCTATGTCCAGCTTCCCGGCATGGCGGAGGCGTTCGAGGCGGCCATGACGATCATCGGGGCCGAGACTCATGCAGCCTGCCACGATCTTCTGGACGACCCCCGCCTCGGCGCGGACGTACGCGCCCGGATCGGAGCGGCGGGAGCGATCACGCTCGATCAGCTTGTCCGCGCCGAAGCGGTTCGCGCTCGCTTTACCGACGAGGTCGATGCCGCGCTGGCCGACATCGACATCCTCATCACCCCGGCGCTGCCGACGCTGCCACCTACGCTGACCGAAGCCCGGAACCCGAAAACGGTTCTGCCGCTGACCCGGTTCCTGCGCCCCTTCAACCTCACCGGCCATCCGGCGATCGTCCTGCCTGTGCTGGGCGACGTGCCGCTCGGCCTTCAGATCATCGGCCGCAAAGGCAGCGACGCGCGACTCTGCGCGATTGCCGAATGGATGGCCGAAACCTGCCCCCTGTTTCGAAAGGAGGAGTTCTGATGAACGCCCAAGCCCCCGTGGCGCAAAAGCCCGACACGAAGGACGCCGTGCTCACGGGCATCCGTGCACGCGCCGCCGAGTTCCAGTCGCTTCGCCACATCCCCAGGGACGTGGTGGACCAGTTCAAATCGCTTGGTGTCTACCGCGCCTTTGTCCCCGAGCGGTTCGGCGGCAACGCCGTGTCTCCCGCCGTCTTCTGCCGCCTGATCGAGGATATCGCGGCGGCCGACGCGTCTGCCGGATGGGTGGCGAGCTTTGGTGTTTCCGCCACATACCTGGCCACCCTGCCGGTCGAGACCTATGCTGAGATCTTCGGAAACAACCCTGACACCGTCTTTGCCGGCGCCATGTTCCCGCCACAGCCGGCGAAGACAGTGCCGGGCGGATACGAAGTGCGCGGCCAGTGGCCCTGGGGATCGGGCATCATGGGCGCGGATCTGGCCGGGGCAGGGATCAAGGTCGAAGGCAATGATACCAAGCTGCCGCTGATCGCGATCATGCCGCGCGACAAGGTCGAGGTTGTCGACACCTGGAACACCGTGGGCCTCGCGGCCACTGGCAGCCACGATATCAAGGTCGATGGCGTCTTGGTGCCGCGCGAGTGGACGTTCGTGCGGGGCTCGACACCCACGATGGACGACAAGCAGTTCCGGTATCCCTCCATGGCTCTGGCCAGTCAGGTGCTGGCCGTTGTCGCCTTGGGCGCGGCGCGGGCCAATCTGGATTTCATCCACGAGACCGGCAGTCGCCAATCGGTGACCGGCGCGCCCAAACCCGGTGCCCGGCCTTACCTTCAGACCGAATACGCCAAGGCGCGCAGTCTTTATCTTGGGGCGCAGGCGCTGTTCTACGACACGCTCGAAGAGGCGTGGGAGCAGCTGGACGACAACGACAAGGTGGATCGCGACCTGCATGTGCGGCTGCGCCTTGTGGCGTCGAAGGCCGCCAAGGACGGGGCCGAGGCCGCACGCATGGCCTTTGCCCTCGGCGGCTCGACTGCCATCGAGCAGGGCCATCCACTGATCCGCAACATGATCGACGCCGCTGCGGCGGCGCAGCATGCTTTCCTGTCCGAAGGCACGTTCACCGGGGCGGGCGCGGCGTTGTTCGACGAACCCACCATGCCCGGCTACCCCTGAGGAGGTCCCGATGTCCGAGACACAACCGATCCGCACGCTTCTGTGCTTCAACAATCACGCCGCGTTCTTCAATCTGCCTTTCGATCAGATCGGCCCGGTCTGGACCGCGACCCAGGCCCTGATGCGCGGCATTGCCGACCTTGAGGGCGTCCGGATCGTCGGCACGTTCGACGACGATCAGACCATGGTGGGGGCCACGCAGGGCTTTCCCTTCACCTGGTACATCATGGCCGATTTCCCCGACCGCGCCACGGTACAGGCCGCCTGTAACCTCCTGCGCACCATTGTGGTGGGCGAGGGCAACGACCGCCTGTGGAAATACATGACCGTCGAGGCGCGCATGGGCCGCGCGCTTGAAATCCCCGCACAGCACAGGAGCTGAACCATGTCGCTCGATATGCCGAAGTTCAGCGATCTCGACGCGCTCTACGATGAGCAGAACGCGAAAGTCGCCACCGAAATGTACGAAGACCCCGATCTTTTCGCCGAAGAGATGGAGAAGATCTTCAAGCGCACCTGGGTGTTTGTCGCCCATGAAAGCGAGTTTCCGGACAAGGGCTCTTTCAAGCTGTCCAATGTCGGCCTTGAGCCGGTGATCGTGGTGCGCGACCGCAAGGGCGTGATCCACGTCATGGTCAACCGCTGCCGTCACCGCGCCGCGACGGTTTGCGAGGTCAAGAAGGGCAAGACCGCGTCCTTTCAGTGCCCCTATCACGGCTGGGGCTATGGCCTTGACGGATCGTTGCGCGCGCTGCCCTACCCGGAGCAGTACGGCGACGATTTCAACAAGGAACAGCACGGCCTGCTTAAACTGCGCACCGAAAGCTATCAGGGGATGGTGTTCGCCACCTTCAACGAGGATATCGAACCGCTGACCGAGTTCCTCGGGTCCGAGGTCTGCCGCTATATCGACCTGTTCATGAAGCAGGGCGGCGGTTTCCCGGTGAAGGTGCTGGGCGAGCATCAGTTCACCGTGCCGATGAACTGGAAGGTGCAGCTGGAAAACACCACCGACGCCTATCACTTCCCCGTCGTGCACAAGAGTTTCCTTCAGTCGCTGGATGGCGCGACGAACGAGATGTTCGACTTCCTCGACAAGGGGCGCGGCTGGGTCGAGGATCTTGGCAACGGCCATTCCGTCATGATGATGATCCCCGAGCTTGAGGATCTGGAAGCCAATCTCGACGCCCCGGTCCCCGAACGGTTCGAAGCCCTGGCGCAGGACTTGCGCAACGACGGCTACCCCGAGCATCAGGTCAAGCGCATCGTGCGTGCGGTCGGCGGGGCCGGGTTCAACCTGAACCTCTTCCCCAATGTGTCGTTCTCGCTTGCCTTCTTCCGCGTGCTGACCCCGGTCAATGTCGAGCGCACCGACATCCGCCACATGGCGCTGGGGACGGAGGGCGGCCCGGCGGCGGCCAACCAGATGCGCCTGCGCCTGCACGAACATTTTCAGGGGCCGATGGGCTTTGGCAGCCCCGACGATGCCGAGGTCTGGGAACGCGTGCAGCGCGGCACCAAGGGCGGCGAGCAACTGCCCATTCTGGTGAACCGCGGCATGGTCGATGAGGCACCCGGCAAATCAGGCCCGCGCGGCCATATCAGCGCCGAGACCGGCATGCGCGCCGCCTACCGGATGTGGAAGAGGATGATGGCATGACCGAGATGTCAACGATCGACGCAAATGCGCTGATGGCCGATGTGACCCGCTTTGTCTCGAACGAGGCCGACCTGCTGGACGCCCGCGACTATGATGCGTGGCTGGACCTGTGGACCGAAGACGGCATGTATATCATGCCCATCGGCGCGGGCGAGGATTACGCCAACCAGCTGAACCTGTGTTACGACAACGCCAAGATGCGGCGCGACCGGGTCGGGCGGTTTCAGGCGGGGTTCTCGATTTCCTCGGCGCCGCCCGCGATCACCGTGCGCACCGTCAGCCGGATCGTCATCGACCGCGCCGAGGGCGACCTGATCACCGTTCGGGCCGCCGAGCATCTGATCGAGGACAAGTTCGGGCGTCAGCGCAGCTGGGCCGGCAATGTGCACTATGTGCTCAAGGTCACGGATGGCGGGTTCAAGCTGCATCAGAAGGTGATCCGCCTGCTCAACTCCGACGGGATGCTGAATTCGTTCAGCTATCTGTTCTGATGGTGGCCCCCTTGCCCGATCAGATACAGACCGCCGTGATCACCGGGGGGGCGCGCGGCTTTGGGGCCGAGGTCGCCCGTGCCCTGCACCGCGAGGGCTTCCGCGTCGTGATCACCGACATGGACCCGGAACCGGCCAAGGCGCTGGCCTCGGAACTGGACCTGTCGGGCGAGACGGCGACCACCGCCACGCTCGACGTGACCAAGCCGGAGGATTTCCAGACCGTGCTGGACAAGTGCGTGGATTTCTACGGCTCGGTCGAGGTGCTGGTAAACAATGCCGCGCGCACCGCCGTGCAGCCGGTGCTGGAGATCGACCCGGCCTTCTTCAGCGAGGTGATGGCGACCAATGCCGGCGGCACTTTTGCCGGCTGCCAGATCTTCGGCCGCCACATGAAGGATCGCGGCTATGGGCGCATCGTCAACATGGCCTCGCTGGCCGGGCAGAATGGCGGCACCGCCACCGGGGCGCATTACGCCGCCTCCAAGGGGGCGATCCTGACGCTGACCAAGATTTTTGCCCGCGACCTCGCGCCCTTCGGAGTGACCTGCAACGCCATCGCGCCGGGCCCGATGGACACGCCCATGGTGCGCGACGTGCTGGGCGAAAACATCGACGCGGCCAAACGCAACATCCCCGTGGGCGATCTGGGCGACCCCGCCTTTGTGGCCGAACTGGTCGCGATGCTGGCCGCGCCAAGGGCCTCGTTCGTCACCGGCGCCTGCTGGGACGTCAATGGCGGGATCTACATGAGATGAGCCTCGATATGACCGACAATCAGACCATGACCCTGACCGTTTCGGAGCGGATCGACGACCGGGGCGGCATTGCCCGCATCCGGCTGGTGGGCGATGCCCTGCCGCCGGTCACCGCCGGGGCGCATCTGGATATCTACCTGCCCGAGGTCGACCTGTGGCGGCAATATTCGCTGTGCTCCGACCCGGCCGAGACCGGCTTTTACGAAATCGGCGTGCTGAAGGACCCGGCCTCGCGCGGCGGATCGGTCGAGGTGCACCGCGTCGCGCAACCGGGCGCGACCCTGACCGTCGAGGGCCCGCGCAACCACTTTCCGCTGGAGGAAAGCGCGGCCAGGACGGTGCTTTTTGGCGGCGGCATTGGCATCACGCCGATGATCGCCATGGCCCGACGGCTGCACGCGCTTGGGCGGGATTTCACGCTGCATTACTGCACCCGCTCGCAGGACGTGACGGCGTTTTACGACGATCTGACCGCCGCGCCCTTTGCCGACAGGATCGTGTTCCATCACGACGATCAGGGCGACGCACAAAAGCTCCACCTCGGCCGTGACCTGCCCGCGCCGTCGCCCGATACGCATCTTTATGTCTGTGGCCCGCAGGGCTTCATGGACTGGGTGATCAACACCGCCGAAGCGGCGGGCCACGCCACCGCCAACGTCCACCGCGAATACTTCTCGGCGGATGTGGACCTGACCGGCGACAGTTTCACAGTCGAGGCCCGCGCCTCTGGCCTGACGCTGACCATCGGGCCGGAGGACACCATCGCCCGCAAGCTGGCCGAGCATGGCATCAAGGTCGAGGTCAAATGCGAAGAGGGCGTCTGCGGCACCTGTGTCACCGATGTCCTGAGCGGCGAGATCGACCACCGCGACCAGTTCCTGACCGATGAGGAACGCGCCGATGGCGACCAGATGTGCGTCTGCTGTTCGCGCGGGCGCGGCACCTTGGTGCTGGACCTATGACGGGGCGCGCGATGGAGCTGACCGACGATCAGATCGCCTTTCGTGAAGGCATGAGCCGGATGGGTGCGGCAGTGAACCTGATCACCACCAATGGGCCGGGCGGAAAACACGGGCTTGTCGCCTCGGCGGTGTGTTCGGTGACCGACAGCCCGCCCACGGTGCTGGTCTGCATCAACCGAAACAGTTTCGTGCACGACAAGTTTCTGCAAAACGGCGTGCTCTGCGTCAACGTGCTGGCCAGCCAGCATCAGGACCTGTGCAACACCTTTGCCCGCTATGTCGAAGGTGTCGACCGCTTTGCCCATGGCGAGTGGACGACGCTGGCCACCGGCTCGCCGGTGCTGACGGACAGCAATGTCTCGCTGGATTGCCGGATTGGCAGCCTGCTCGAACAGGGTACCCATTCGGTGATGTTCTGCGAGGTGCGCGGGATGCATCTGTCGGACAGCCCCGGTGCGGGTCTCGTCTATTTCAGCCGCGACTATCACCACCTTCAGACACCGCCGCTGTAGCCCCGCGCACAGCGGCGTTCCGGGGGCGGCCTTCCTCCCGCCGTCTCCGGTCAAGACCAGATCCCGGTGAACCGGGACATCCGAACACCTCCGTCCAACATAGGGAAATGCGCACATGATCAGGTTCTCAACACTCCTCGGTTCCGCAAGCCTCGCTGTCCTCGTGACCGCTGGCGCCGCCATGGCCCAGACCGTCCTGACCCTCAACTCCTGGCTGCCGCCATCACATCCACAGGTCACCGATCTGGTTCTGCCCTTTGCCGCCCAGGTCGAGGAAGTGACCGAGGGCCGCGTCAAGGTCACCGTGCTGCCCGCACCGATGGGCCCGCCGCCCGCGACCTTCGATCTCGTGAAGAACGGTGTCGTCGACATCGGCTATTCCGTGCAGGGCTACACCCCTGGACGGTTCAAGACGTCGGCGGTCGCGGAAATGCCCTTCCTCACCTCGGACGCAGTGGTCTCGTCGGTGGCGTATCAGCGCGTCCATGACGCCATGCTGGCGCAAGCCGGCGAATACGACGGCGTCAAGGTGCTGGCGGTTCACACCCATGGTCCCGGCCAGATATTCACCTCGACACCGATCGAAAGCGTGGATGACATTGCGGGCCAGAAGGTTCGCGTGGGGTCGGTCGTGGCGCATGACCTGGCACAGCTTCTGGGCGCGGTTCCGGTCGAGGGCCCGTCGTCCAAATCCTATGAACTTCTGAGCCAGAAAGTCGCCGACGGAATCTTTTTCCCCTGGGAGTCGGTCAACTTCTTCAGGCCGGGCGACCTGCTGAACTCGGCCTTCGTGGCGGATGGCGGCGTCTAAAACACCGCTTTCATGATGGTGATGAACCAGGCGAAATGGGACAGCATCGCGCCGGAGGATCAAGCCGCCATCGAGGCAATCATCGGCGAGCCGCTGGCGCGCAAGGCGGGCGAGATGTGGAACAAGGCCGATGCGGCGGGCCGCGCGGCGATGGAAGGCAAGCTGGCCATCTACGACGCGACCGAAGCCGACATCGCGGCGCTGCGCGAGAAATTCGTGCCGGGGATCGACGCCAATGTCGCGCTGGTGTCCGAGACGGGCGTCGACGGCGAGGCCGCCTATGCCATGCTGCTCGAAGAAATCGCGAAGCTGGAGGCGGAATGACCGACACCACGGTCGCAGCCGGCGGTATCACCCGCTGGCTGCGCAGTGCCATCGCCGCGATATGCGCGGTGCTGCTGCTTGCCATGATGGCGCTGACCCTTGCGGACGTACTCGGGAGATACCTGTTGAATGCGCCCCTCAAGGGCGCGACGGAGCTGACCGAGCTGATGCTCGCCGCCGTCATCTTCATCGGGTTGCCCGCCGCGAGCCTCGACCACGATCACATAAACGTCGACGCCCTGACGATGCGGCTTCAGCCGCTGTACCGGAAGGGTCTGGACAGGCTTGTCGGCATGCTTTCCAGCGGCATCCTCGCCGTCATCGCCTGGCGGCTGTGGAAGATCGGCGACCAGATCGCGGGCTATGATGGCATCACGCCGACGCTGAAACTGCCCGTTGCCCCTGTCGCCTACGGCGTCGCGGTGCTGAGCGCGGTTGCGGCGATCATCACCGTCGTCCAGGTCTTCGAGAGGCGTCGCGCCAATGTCTGACTGGGAAATCGGCCTCTTCATCCTGTTCGGGATGCTTCTCCTGGGCGTGCCCATCGGGCTTGCCCTGACTTTCGTCGGCACGGTCGGCACGGCGGCGATCCTCGGCTGGAGTCCGTCTTTCGCACTTCTGGGCCAGACGTTCTTCGACAACAGCCGGGCCTATTCACTGTCGATCCTGCCGCTGTTCCTGATGATGGGGAACTTCGTGGTGCAGTCGGGAATCGCGAATGACCTCTATACGGCGGCCTATTCCTGGCTTCGTCACCGCAAGGGCGGGCTGGCCATGGCCACGGTCATCGCCTGCGGCGGGTTCTCGTCGGTCTGCGGGTCTTCGCTGGCCACCGCGTCGACCATGACCAGGATCGCCATGCCCTCGATGCGGCGCTTCAACTATCCCGACAGCCTGTCAACGGCGTCCATCGCGGCGGGCGGCACGCTGGGCATCCTGATCCCGCCTTCGGTGATCCTCGTCTTCTACGGGATCATGACACAACAGGACATCGGCAAGCTGTTCCTGGCCGGGATCGTCCCGGGCCTCATCGGGATTGCGCTTTATGTCCTCGCCGTGCGGATCTCCATCGTCACCGGCCGGATCGAACTTCCCACCGAACCAAAGCTGCCGCTCGTGGACCGGCTGCGGGCACTCAAGGGCGTGATCGGCGCGCTGGGGCTCTTCGTCTTCGTGATGGGCGGCATCTACCTTGGCGTGTTCACCCCGACGGAAAGCGCGGGCATGGGCGCGGGGGGTGCGTTCCTGCTCGTCCTTCTGCAACGGCGCATGGACCCCGAGGCACTGATCCGCACGCTCTACGACACGGCCAAGACCACGGCGAGCATGTTCCTGATCCTCTTCGGTGCCCTCACATTCGCGAATTACGTGAACCTGTCCGGCATGGGAGCAGACATCAGGGATCTGGTGACGGTGACGGTGACGGACAATCCGCTTGTGGCCATCCTCATCATCACGGCGATCTATATCGTTCTCGGCTGCGTGCTGGAGGGCCTGTCGATGATTACCCTGACGATTCCAATCTTCTATCCGATCGTCGCGGGGCTGGGATACGACCTGATCTGGTTCGGCGTCTACGTCGTTATCGTCACGGAACTCAGCTACATCACGCCGCCGGTGGGCCTCAATGCCTTCGTTCTGAAGTCCGTCGTCAAGGATGTGTCGCTCGGCACGATCTTCCGCGGTCTCTGGGCCTTCCTGATGGTGGACGTGCTGCGCGTGGCGCTGATCCTCGCCTTCCCGGCGCTGGTGTTGTTCCTGCCGCGCATGATGAGACGGCCCACCTCGCCGTCGGTTCGCCCCGGACAAGGAGCCCCCCGGATCGGTCCGGGGGGCACTTCACTGTCCGCTCAGGCCGAATGAAACGCGAGGTCCAATGCCTTGACCCCGTGGATGTGGTTGGAGCGCAGGATGTTCACCCGCCCGGTCGTTTCGATCCGGGCCACCCGCATCGCCAGTTCCTCGATCAGAACGCGGAGCTGCAACTGGGCCACGTAGTTGCCAAGGCAGAAGTGCGGGCCGCCCTTGCCGAAGGCCATGTGGGCGTTCTGCGCGCGGGCGATGTCGAACCGCTCGGGACCATCGAACTGCGCCTCATCCCGATTGCCAGAGGCGAAATACATGGCCACCTTGTCACCCCGGGCGATGGTCACGCCCCCCAGCTCCGCCTCGCGCGTCGCGATCCGGCGCACGAAATGGACGGGCGAGGCCCGGCGTAGGATCTCGTCCACTGCCGTCTGGCTCTTTACGCCGCCCGCGCGGAAACGTTCCCATTCTTCGGGGTGATCGGCCAGCGCCCGCAACCCGTGTGACATCGTATGGCGGGTGGTTTCGTTGCCCGCGACCACCAGCATCAGGAAGTAGTTGAGATATTCGTCCTCCGTCAGCGGTCGCCCGTCAACCTGCGCCTGCACCAGCATGGTGACGACATCCTCGCGCGGGTTGGCGCGTCGGTCGGCGGCCAGTTCGCGGCCCATCTCGAACGCCTGCAGCGCGGCAGGATGGCCAAAAGGCATCATCCGGCGCTCGGCTTCGGTATAGTGATCGACGATCGGATCGACGAAATCCGGGTCGTCCGATCCGATCAGCATGTCCGACCAGCGGATCAGGTCCGCCGTGCGATCCATCGGGATCCCGAGCAGCGAACACAGCGTGATGATCGGAACCTGCTTTGTCAGCGTCTCGACCGCCTCGAAGCTGCCCGCGCCAGTGAGCCTGTCGAGGAGCGCGGATACGCGCGACCGCACGTCCTGTTCCAGCGCGCCGACGCCGCGCCGGGTGAACCCGGGCAGGGTCAGCATGCGCATCTTGCCGTGTTGCGGCGGGTCCATCTCCAGAAGGGTGCGCCGCTTGTCGTTCTGCGCGTCGTCGAAATCGTCGAGCGAGATGACCCCGTTGCGCGAGGAATAGGTTTCGGTATCCCGGGATACCGCGACGATGTCGTCATACCGCGTCACGGCCCAGAACCCGCGATGGCCGTCGTGGCGCTGGTTCCAGGCCACGGGGGCTTCGGCCCGCAGCCGGGCGAACTCGTCGTGCGGCGGCCCGTCCTGCCACAGCGCGGCATCGGACAGGTCGATCCGGGTTTCGTGGGCTGTGAGTGTGGTCATGTCCTCTCCTCCCGATGATGGACAAGGAACGCCATGATCCAGCGCGCGGCCAGCCCCGTGTCGCGGGGTCGGTCGAGCGTCGCAAGCGCGGCATCGGTGGCCGCACCGCCAATCCGGTGGCGTTCGAAATCGTAGACGAGCGCGGCAAAGGCCGGGTCCATCTCGGGGTGGTCCTGAAACGTCAGGATATGGCTGCCGATCTGGGTCACGCCGTAGGGGCAGAACGCCGAACCCGCGAAGGTCCGGGTCTGCGGGGCAGGGCGCGTCACCTGATCGTGGTGCAACGCAATCAGGTCGAACCCGTCCTCTGACGCCGTGGCGATCCCCGCGGGCAGCCAGTCGGGCAGGGTTTCGAGGGCGTAGGTCTGAACGCCAACGCCCCAGACGTGCCGTTCCTCGACCCGGCCGCCCAGCATCCGATGCAGGTGCTGGTGGCCATAACAGATGCCGATCACCGGCTGACGTCCCACCACCTGCGACAGGAAACCGGACAGGTCGATCTGCCACGGTGCGTCGTCCACGGCGCTGGCCGGACTGCCTGTCAAAAGCCACGCGTCGCAGGCATCGGGACTGTCGGGCAGTTCTCCTTCGGACGCGGCCCAGGCCAAGGTGTCGAACGGCTGCCCTGCCTGCGCGAGGAGCGGTGGGAACCAGTCAACGAAGCGCCCGTGCTCCGCCCATTCGGGGCGGTTCGTCCCGCATTCCAGAATTCCGATGCGCATGGCTCAACCCAGTTCGAAGAAACGGCGCCGCTCGTCGATCAGTGTCTTGCCCGTGAAGCGGCTGACCTGGTGCGTGCGGGTTGCGGTGAAGGTTTCGACAAAGCGCGGCGACAGCCACTCGGCCGCGAAGGATGACCCGCGCAGGGCGTCGATGGCGGCGGTCATCCCGCCGGGCAGCGCCGGACCGGCGGCGACGCCGGGGACATAGCCATTGCCACGCGTCGGGTCGGTCGGCTCGGTCTTGTCCCTGATCCCGGCCAGTCCCGCGGCCAGCGTCGCAGCCAGCGCGAGATAGGGGTTCGCGTCCGAGCAGGGCAGGCGGTTCTCGACCCGGAGCAACCGGGGCGCATGGCCGACCACGCGAAAGGCGGTTGTCCGGTTCTCGACACCCCAGGAGAAGGCGGGCGGCGCGAAGGTGCCCTCGGCAAAGCGGCGCCAGCTGTTCACCGTGGGCGCGAAGATCAGCATCATCGCGGGCAGGTTCTTCTGCAATCCGCCGATGAAGTAACGGAAGGTATCGCTGATCTTGCCGGGCGCGTCGCCGTTCCAGAACAGCGGAGTTCCGTCGCGGTCGCTCAGCGAGACGTGGATGTGCGAGGACTGGCTGTCGGCCTCTTCGCTCCAGCGCGGCATGAAACAGACGGTCTGGCCGCGCTGCATCGCCAGCACGCGGATGAAGTTCTTGAACAGCGCGGACTGGTCGGCAGCTTCGAGCGCAGTCGTTGCCGCGACGCAGGCTTCCATGAAGCCACCGCCGATTTCCTCGTGCATCTTGCCCAGACCGATGCCCAGCGGGCCGCACATGTCGGCCACGGCGGCATAGAAATCAGCCTGTGCGGCCTGGTAGATCAGCAGATCGTGGCTTGGGTGCTGGGTCGCCGTGTCTAGCCTGTCGAAACCCTTGGCCGCGAGCGACCGGGGCGTTTCGTCAAACAGCGTGAATTCCAGCTCGAAGCCTACCTTCGGGGTCAGCCCCATGTCCCTGGCCCGGTCCAGCACCCGCCGCAGCAGTGACCGGGGGCAGAAATCCGCCGCCTCGCCGGTGAACTGCGCAAGGTAGAGCGGGCTGTCCTCGTCCCGCTCGAACGGGATGTGGCGCAGACTGGCCGCATCGACGGACAGTTCCGCATCGTGGAAGTCCGCGCTGTCGTCGGTGACGCCGGGCATGTCGAGGATGTCGTCGGTCGGATCGAGGGCGAGCTGCACCGGCGACATGCCGGGCCCCTGTTCCAGCAGCGAGGGGATTTCGGACCCCCGCACCTTTTGCCCCCGCAGCAATCCATTCGTGTCCACGATGGCGATGGTCGCAAAACGACTGTGCGTTTCACTCATGATGTCGGTTCCCTGTTCCTGTCGGCCCATTGTCCGGGCTCGTCGCGTGTCCTTGACGATAGGGCCGCCCGGCCTTTGTGCTTGATATATTCACGCAATGACTTGATATATTTCGTCACATGAGCACAGAAAACACCGATCCCCAGCGCATTCCGTTGATCCAGTCCAAGATCTTGAACGGTATTCTGAACGGAGCGCAGCTGCCGGATGCCACCGTCGACTCGCTGCTCGCATCCGAGGGGCTGCGTCGCGGCGACCTGCGCGAGGCGCAGTCGACTTTGCCTTTCGCCGTGTACCTTCGGCTCTTCGACCGGATTGCGGGGGCGATCGGCCGCGACAGCTTCGGGCTCGAGTTGTCTGCCGCAATGGGGCCGGAACTGGTCGGTGCGGCGGGCTACATCTTCGTCGCGTCGCCTGACCTGAACCACGCCGTGCCGGCGTTGTCCTCCAGCGTCTTCACCATACAGGATGCGACGGCCTTCGAGGTCTCGACCGATCCCTCGGCCCATGTCCGTTATCGCATCACCGACGACGAGATGACGCCGCGGCGCCAGGACGTGGAATTTTCCCTGGGCTATGTCGACCGGCTGGTGCGCATGCTTCTGGGTCCGGCGTATGCGCCCCTCGAGGTCTGGTTCGAACATCCGCGCCGCGATCGGCTGGGGCGGCACGAGGCCGTGTTCCGGTGCCCTGTCTTCTTCGAGCAGGAAATGAACGCGATCTTCTTTCGCGATGAAGACATGATCCGGCGCGGGACGCGTCCCGACCCGAACCTCGTCGCTCTGATGCAACATTATGTGCAGCTTCTCGACAACCGCAGCCACGCGATCACGACATTCTCCGAAGAGGTCCGCCAGATCCTTGCCACGCTGCCGGAGAGCGGTGTCCCCGGCCTGGGCAGCGTGCTGAAGCAACTGGGGATGAGCAGCGCCACCTTGGGCCGGCGGCTGGCGGCGGAAGGCACCTCCTTCCGCGATCTCGCACGGCGGCACCGGATCGACCGGGCCGCGCGGCTGCTCGGTGAAACCCGTCTCAGTATACTGGAGGTGGCCGCCCGCTGCGGATACGCGGAAACGGCCAGCTTTTCGCGCGCCTTTCGCGAGGTGACGGGAACCAGCCCGCGCGCCTACCGGGCCGAGGTGGCCGGACAGGTCGCGCCCTTGCCCCTGCGGCGTTGACCGGCACATTTCATCGAGGCGAAAAAGCCCGGAATTGACAAGGGCAAGGGCCATGGCACGCGGACACACCAGAGCCGGTTGATGATCTGGCGGGGACCGACGATCCGCCGGCCCCAGCGCACTTCTTACTGCGTCAGCTTTGCCGTGATCTGGGCAAACAGCTCTTCATTTTCGGCGTCCCGGCCAACCGGCTCCTGCGTGTAGCTGATCTTGACGATCACGATGTTGTTGGTTGGATCGACGCGGATGAACTGGTGGTGCAGGCCAAGCGCCATGTAGACGTCGCTCGCGGCATCGGTCCACCACTGGTACTGGTAGCCGACCGGCTCGCCCTCGGCGACGGGTTCATAGCCCTCGTCCGGCACCGTCGCCTCGGTCACCCATTCCGCGGGCAAGACCTGCTGGCCGTTGGCCATGCCGCCCTGCAGGAACATCTGACCAAAACGGGCATGGTCGCGAGCCGTGACGGCCAGCCCGGCCCCGAAGAACTCGCGACCGACGTCGTCCGGACCATCCATGATCCAGTACGCATCGCTTGCCGCGCCCATCGGCTGCCAGAGCTTTTCGGACATGTAGTCGGCGCCGGTGCGCCCGGTGACCCGTTCGACGATGCATCCCAGAACGCTGGTGTCGAGCGTGGCATAGTTGAAGACGGCGTCGGGCGCGTTCGGACCCGGCTCGCTTTCGTTCGCTGCATAGTCGCACCAGCGATAGCTGTAGGCGACCAGCGAATTGTCATGGACTTTGGTCAGCTGGGTCTCGCTCCCGAATTCGTAGCGTTCTTCCCAGTTCACGCCGGATCTCATGCGCAGCAGGTCACGCACCGTGGGGCCGTCGTACCCCGACCCTTCCATTTCGGGCAGATACTTCGTGACCTTGTCGTCGAGACTGTCGATCAATCCGTCGTGCAGCGCGAGGCCGATGAGGGTCGAGGTGTAGGACTTGGCCACCGAGAAGGTCAGGAACCGCGTCTCCGGCCCGCTGCCATTCCGGTAGTTTTCATAGACGATCGCGCCATCCTTGAGCACCACGAGCGCATTGGTCCGGGTCCGTTCCAGCGCGCCTTCGAAGTCGAAGGTCTCGCCCAGGATGGTGTACTCGCCCTCGAGCGACATCGGGGCCTCCGGCAGCGCCCAGGTCTTGTCACCGGCGGCAACGCTGCGCGTCGCGAACATCTGATCCATGTGCTGGAACGTCAGGTAGTTGAGGCTCGGCATGAACATGCTTGCCCGCGCGTCGATCATCGTCGGGGTCAGCCAGCGGCCGGGATCGTCGGATTGGGCCAAGGCGGCACCGCTTATGCAGGTCAGCGCCGCTACCGCAGCAAATCCCGCCGCGAAAGTGTTCCGGTTGTACATGTGTTTCTCCTCTCATGTGCCTAGAACGGTTACGACCTCAGCCTGTCCCCATGCCGTGATCACACGGTCCAGCAGGCAGGGAATGGCATCCCGGCCAGTGCTGTCGTATTCGGGTTCGACGGTCGCGCGCCGCAGCGCCTGGACAGACCGGACCCCAAATGCAGGAGCGTGTCGGATCATGGAAAGAAAACCTCCCGAAGCTGGTCGATGGCGCTATTGCTATTGACTGAAAACTTTTAGTCAATAAAATTTTTTATCGAATAAAGAAAGATTCCGCATGGACAGGTCCAAGGCGAGCACCCACGGTCTCTCAGCACAGGACACAGGCAGCGACAGCACGACCGATGGTCTGCGGTCGCGCAAGAAGGCCAGACGCCGGGAGGAGATCCTCGAGCACGCCCGCACGCTCTTTGGCGAAAGGGGCGTGGATGCAACCACCATGGCGGAGATTGCCGAAGCGGCGGGCGTGTCGACTCCGACCGTGTTCAACTATTTCGGCAACAAGGACGGCATCCTGATCGCGATCATCGCCGAAGGCGCACAGAACGCCCGGGAAAACAGCAAGGTTCTTGAACCCCGGACCGATGTACCGTTTCTGACCACGCTGATGACGGTTTTCATGGACGTCTCGGTCGAAACCATGGCCATTGCGAGCAAACGCATCTGGCGCTACGCGAACGCCGCCGCCATGCGGCACCCGACGACAGATCTGGCGACGTCTTTCCGGAATGTCGACGACGCGCTGCTGGACATCATCGAGATCATCCTCGCCCCTTACGAGCTGACCCTGAAAGACGGATCGCATGGCGATCCGCGCGTGATCGCGAACCTGTTCTTCGACGTCTGGATGCAGATGTTCAACCGCTTCCTCACCCGGGCCGAGATGTCGATCGAGACCCACCGCGACGAACTGGAGCACCGTTTCGCACCGTTGTGCGGCATGATCTTCGCACCGGCTTTCCTCGAAACACCCGGTCTCAGGACGCCGGCACCCAATGGAAAGCGCAGCTGATTCCTCACGCGTTCAGGCGCACCGCCATGCGGTTGTCAGACAGCCATCTACGCGATTGAGGATGAATGCGGAGCACAGTCCAGACCGGGTTGCGCCACATCCCCTGTCTTGCTGCACAGGACATGGAGCGGACAAAATCCGCTCTGCGCTGGTCACGGTGATGAACGCGCACAGGCGCGGTCAGACGCCGGGCTCCCTTGCTGCGGGTCGGTTTCGGGCATCGGGCCGGGGGCAGTTCCGCCTTGTCGCTTGCGAACGTGACGAGCACGTTCTCTTTGGCAATCGTGTTGCCCGAGGTAACCCGCACGTCGATGACGAGGACCTCGCTGACCCCGCCGATGTCGGGGCTGTGTACCTCCTTGGTGGCCGTGGTTCCTCAGATCGAGACGCGGCGGAAGTCGGTCAGGCTCCGGCAGACATGTTGCAGGAACCGCGCGGCGGCCACGCCATCGACCACCCGGTGATCCCAGCTGAGGCTGACCGGCTGTATCAGGCGGGGCTGAACGGTGTCCTCGCGCCAGACCGGCCGGATCTCCGCGCGGGTCATGCCGAGGATCGCAACCTGCGGGGCGTTGATGATCGGCGTGAACCCGGTGCCGCCAATGCCGCCAAGCGACGAGATGGTGAAGGTGGCCCCGGACATCGCCGCAGGGCGCAGTTTGCCGGCTCGCGCCTGCGCAGCCAGCGTGCCCATTTCGGCGGCGATTTCGGCGACGCTCTTGCGGTCGGCCTCCTTGACGACCGGCACGACGAGGCCCTCCGGTGTGTCGGCGGCCACGCCGATGTTCCAGTAGCGTTTGAGAACGATCTCATCGCCGTCGAGCGAGCTGTTGAACGTTGGATAGGCCTTCAGGGCAGCGACCACGGCTTTTACCGCGAAGGCCAGCAGGGTGATCCTTGCGTCCTCGGGGCCTGCCTCCTTGTTCAGGAGCTTGCGGAAGTCTTCCAGATCGGTGACGTCCGCCTTGTCGAAGTTGCAGACATGCGGGATCACAAGGGCGTTTCGGGTCAGCGCGGGGCCGGAGATCCGTGCGATCCGGCTCAGTTTCCGGCGCTCCACAGGACCGAATTTCTCGTAGTCTTCCGTCGGCCAGTCGGGAAGACCCATGCCCGGCGAGGCGGTCTGGCGCGGGGCGGTGTCCGACAGGCGGGCCTTGAC
Organism: Tropicibacter sp. S64; assembly: GCF_049803835.1. NCBI lineage: Bacteria > Pseudomonadati > Pseudomonadota > Alphaproteobacteria > Rhodobacterales > Roseobacteraceae > Tropicibacter > Tropicibacter sp. S64. Next base: position 90,736 of record NZ_JBNAGK010000017.1, read on the forward strand.
GAAGGCTTCCACGTCCGCGCGCAGGATGCGCGATTTCGGGCCGGTGCCGGTGACTTCGGTCAAAGGCACGCCCAGCATCCGCGCATAGTGGCGGATCGAAGGCGAGGCGTGGCTCTTGCCAGATGCCGGGGGCGGCGTGACGGGCTTGGCCGGCTCGGCGGCAGGTGTTGTCAGAGGAGCCGGTTGAGGAGGCGGAACGGCCGCCTCAATGGGTTTGTCCTTCGGCGTCGCGGGTTCGCTGGCCTTGCTGTCAGCGGCCTGGACCCGGGCGAGGAGGGTGCCTTCGCGCACCCTGTCACCCTGGCTGACGAGCAGGTCCACGATCTTTCCGGCGCGGGAGCTGGGCACGTCCAGCGTGGCCTAGTCCGATTCCAGCACGATCAGGGTATCGTCGATCTGCACGGTATCCCCCACCGAGACCGGGATCTCGACGATCGGAACATCCTGGAAATCCCCGATATCGGGCACATGGATTTCGATGATGGTGCTCATCCGCTCTCTCCTCTCACAGGTCCCAGGGCGCATCCGTGCCGGGTTCGATCCCGAGGTCCGTCAAGGCCTTGGACATAACCTCGTCGCTGACCTCGCCGCGTTCCGCGAGCGACTTGATCGCGGCAAAGGCGATGTGCTGGCGGTCGACTTCGAAGAAACGGCGCAGCGATTTTCTGTTGGCCGAGCGGCCAAAGCCGTCGGTGCCGAGGATGGTCATGGAGACCGGCAGGTAGGGCGCAATCTGTGCCGGGAAATTGCGCACGTAATCGCTCGCCGCGATCACCGGACGGTCGCCGGGCAGCGTGGCCTCCAGATGGCTGGTGCGCCGATCCTTGGGTTTGGCGAAGCGGTTCTGACGCTCGGCCGCCATCGCGTCGCGGGCCAGCTCCGTGTAAGAGGTCGCGGAGAACACGTCCGAGGCGATGCCGAAGTCCTTTTCGAGGATCTCGGCGGCGGCGATCACTTCCAGAAGGATGGTGCCGGAGCCGACAAGGCGCACGCGCCGATCCGCCTCGGGCAGGGTGGACCGCAGCGTGTAGAGCCCGCGAACGATGGCCTCTTCGACACCGTCCGGCATGGACGGCTGGGCGTAGTTTTCGTTCATCACGGTGAGGTAGAAGAACTCGTCGCGCCTCTCATCGAGCATCCGTTTCATGCCGTGCTCCATGATGACCGCAAGCTCATAGGCAAAGGCCGGATCATAGGCGCGGCAATTCGGGATGGTCGCGGCGACCATGTGGCTGGAGCCGTCCTGATGCTGCAAACCTTCGCCCGACAGCGTCGTGCGCCCGGCGGTCGCGCCCAGCAGGAAGCCCCGCGTGCGCTGATCGGCGGCCGCCCAGATCAGATCGCCCACCCGTTGGAAGCCGAACATGGAATAATAGATGTAGACCGGCAGCAGTTCGGTATCGTGAACGGAATAGGCGGTGCCGGCAGCGGTCCAGGAACTCAGCGCGCCAGCCTCGGTGATGCCCTCTTCGAGAAGCTGACCGTTCGCCGCCTCCTTGTAGTACAACATAGACCCCTTGTCCTCGGGGTCGTACAGCTGCCCCTGCGGCGCGTAGATACCGATCTGGCGGAACAGGTTGTCCATCCCGAAGGTCCGCGCCTCGTCGGCCACGATCGGCACGATCCGGGGACCAAACGCCTTGTCCTTCAGGAGGCTGCTCAGGATGCGCACGGCGGCCATCGTCGTGGACATTGCCTTGCCATCTGCCTCCAGCGCGAAGCCTGCGTATTTCGCGGGCTCGGGGCGGGCCGGGGCGCGAGCGGTCGCATTCCCGGCCCGCGCGGGCAGATAGCCGCCAAACGCAGCGCGCCGCGCCTTGAGATAGCGGATCTCGTCGCTGTCTTCGCCCGGGTTGTAGAATTCCAGCCCCTCGACGGCCTTGTCGGTCAGCGGCAGATCGAAGCGATCGCGGAAGGCCTTCAGTGCGTCGATGTCGAGCTTCTTGGCCTGGTGGGCGGTCATGCGGGATTCGCCCGCGCCGCCCATGCCATACCCTTTTTTGGTCTTGGTCAGAATGACGGTCGGGCGGCCCTTGTGCGCCTTGGCGGCGGCAAACGCGGCATGCAGCTTTTTCAGATCGTGTCCGCCGCGCTTGAGCTTGTGTATTTCGTCATCGCTCATGTGCCGCACAAGGGCGGCGCTTTCGGGGTCGAGATCGAAGAACCTGGCGCGGTTGTAATCGCCCGCCTTGGAGCCGAGATCCTGATAGGCGCCATCGACGGTTTCGGCAAAGCGGCGCAGCAGCACGTGATTGGTGTCGGCGGCGAACAGCGGGTCCCATTCGGAGCCCCAGAGCACCTTGATGACGTTCCAGCCCGCCCCGATGAACAACAACTCGAGCTCCTGGATGATCTGGCCGTTGCCGCGCACCGGGCCGTCGAGACGCTGAAGGTTGCAGTTCACGATAAAGGTCAGGTTGTCGAGAGTCTCCCGCGCGGCGAGAGTCAGCCCGGCGATTGATTCCGGCTCGTCCATCTCGCCGTCGCCGAAGACGCCCCAGACATGGCGCCCCTCGGTGTCCGCCAGACCGCGGGCTTGCAGATAGCGCATGAACCGGGCTTGATAGACGGCACTCAGCGGACCGATCCCCATGGAGCCGGTCGGCACCTGCCAGAAATCCTTCATCAGCCAGGGGTGCGGATAGGAACAGAGGCCAGGCCCTGGAACCTCCTGCCGGTAATTGGCGATGTCCTCCTCGCTCAACCGACCTTCGAGGAAGGCGCGGGCATAGATGCCGGGCGCGGAATGCGGCTGGAAGTAGACCAGATCGCCGCCGAATCCCTCGGACTGCGCGCGGAAGAAATGGTTGAAGCCGACCTCGAAGATCTCGGCAGCCGAGGCGTAAGAGGCGATATGACCGCCCAGTTCGCCATAAGCCCGGTTCGCCCGGACCACCATGGCCAGCGCATTCCAACGAATGATCGAGGTGATCCGCTCTTCAAGCGCCAGATCGCCCGGATAGGCGGGCTGCTGCGCCACGAGAATGGTGTTGCGGTAGGCCGAATAGGGCAGACCGCTGGTCGTCGCCCCGATCAGCCGCGCGTGGTCGAGAACACGGTTCAGGACGAAATTCGCGCGGGCCGGACTGCTGTTTCTGGTCAGGCTGTCGATCGACTCGATCCATTCGGCAGTCTCCGTGGGGTCGATGTCGGCGGTGGAGGCCGGGTGAAAGGGGCGTGCGGTCATGGGTATCTCCTTCGCAGAGACCGTTTCGGCGCGACTGTAGCGATGATGCGATAGCGGATGTTGCCATAATCGTCGCTTCTGGTAGTTTGTTTGGTGATTATCGCTAATCTGGGAAGAAATCGTAGTGATTTCCGCTGCAATCAAACAGAATGTTGATGCCATCGACCGTCGCATACTGGCCGAGCTTCAACGCGATGCGCGCATGTCCATTCAGGACCTGAGCAGCCGGGTCGGCCTGTCCGCCAGCCCCTGTGCACGGCGCGTGCGGAACCTTGAACAAAGCGGCCTCATTCGCGGGTACACGGTGGTCATCGACGAGCCGCTGATGGGGTTTCCGATCAGCGTGTTCGTCTCCGTCAAACTGGATCACCAGATCGACGACCGGCTGCGCAGCTTCGAACTCGCCGTGCGGAAATTCCCCGAGGTGACCGATTGCTGGCTCATGACGGGCGACAGGGATTACCTGTTGCGGATCGCCGTCGCCGATCTGATCGAATTCGAGCATTTCCTGACCGGCAAGCTGACGAAGGTCGACGGCGTCGCCTCTCTCGAATCTTCCATTCCGATCAGGCGGGTAAAGGAAAACTCCGCGCGTCTGGAGTAGTGGACGGGTGGACCTCGATCCGGTCGCCGGGCGGTGCGCCGACCTTTGTGGCCGGCGCACGCCAGTGGATCAGCCTTCGCGGTAGTAGTAGCTGTAGCCGTTCAGCGCCGGCGCACCGCCAAGGTGGGCGTAGAGCACTTTGGACCCTTCCGGGAAGAAGCCTTTGCGCGTGAGGTCGATCATGCCCTGCATGGATTTGCCCTCGTAGACCGGATCGGTCATCATCGCCTCGGTGCGCGCTGCCAGCCGGATGGCTTCGTTGGTTTCATCCGACGGCACCCCATACGCCGGGTAGGCGTAATCGGGGTTGATGACAATTTCCTCGTCGCGCACGGCGCGCCCCAGTCCGACCAGGTCAGCGGTGTTGTCGACGATGCTGCGGACCTGGGCGCGGGTCTGATCCACGGTGCCGGAGGCGTCGATGCCGATAACCGACTCCGCGCGATCCTGCGCGGCAAACCCGACGATCATGCCGGCCTGGGTCGAGCCGGTGACGACGCAGACGACAATGTAGTCGAATTTGAACCCGAGTTCCTTTTCCTGCTCGGCCACTTCTTCGGCAAATCCGATGTAGCCAAGGGCGCCGTACTTGTGCACCGACGCCCCCGCCGGGATCGGGTAGGGCGTACCGCCGGCATCCTTGACCGACTGGATCGCATCTTCCCAGCTTTTGCGGATGCCGATGTCAAAGCCGTCTTCGACCATGCGCGAATCCGCACCCATCAGGCGAGTCATCAGGATGTTGCCGACGCGGTCATAGACGGCGTCATAGTGGGGGACCCATTTTTCCTGGATGACGACGCACTTCATGCCGATCTTCGCAGCCGTCGCAGCCACCATGCGGGTGTGGTTCGACTGGACACCACCGATGGACACAAGCGTATCGGCTCCGGACGCGATCGCATCGGGCACGATGTATTCCAGCTTGCGCAGCTTGTTGCCGCCCATGGCGAGGCCGGAGTTGCAGTCGTCGCGCTTGGCGTAGATCTGCACCTTGCCGCCGAGGGCTTCGGTCAGTCTGGGCAGGTGTTCGATCGGTGTGACACCGTAGGTGAGCGGGTAACGCTCGAACTTTTCAAGTAGCGACATAGGCTGATCTCCATACTGCGAGTTTGGGAAACGATAGACTATCCGAAACGAAAGGTGCTCTCGTTTTTCGCCTGATTTATTTGCGTTTCATGAGTTTGGTCCGTATTTGTAATGCAAACTTGTCTATTGGATGCAAAAAAATGGAAGACTCTTCCACCGCCGATCCCGACCGAATCGATCTCAGGATCCTGCGTGCCCTGCAAAGAGATGGCCGGCTGACCAATGCCGAACTCGCCAGCCGGGTTGGCGTAAGCGCCGCGACCTGCCACCGGCGCACGCAGAGGCTTTTCGAGCTCGGCTACGTCACCGGCGTGCGGGCGACGATCAACCCCTCCGCCGTGGGGCTGGGGGCATTGGTGATGGTCGGGGTCGTGCTGGACCGTTCGACGCCGGAAAGCTTCGCCGCCTTCGAGGGGGCGGTGAACGCCATGAAAGAGGTGCTGGATTGCCAGCTGGTCGCGGGCGATTTCGATTACCTGCTGAAGATCAGGGTGCGGGACATGAGCGACTTCAACAAGCTGCACGGTCAAAAGCTGATCGCGCTGCCCGGCGTCAGACAGACCAGGACGTTCTTTGTCATGCGGGAGGTGAAGGAGAACGGTCCGCTGGCATTCTGAACGGACCGGAACCGTTGGGCCTACGCCGGGCTGAGCGCCCGCGTCAGAGCATCATCGCGGCCATCGAGGATCTCGGCCAGCAACGCGCCGGTGGTGGGGCCAAGGGTGAAGCCCTGATGCCCGTGTCCGAAGTTGAACCACAGACCCCGGTGCCGGGGCGCCCTGCCAACCATGGGCAACATGCGTGGCAGGCAGGGGCGGACGCCGTGCCATTGGCTGTTCGCGACAGGACCTTTCAGGTCGACCAGCCGCCCAGCGGCCTCGGCCCCGTGGGTCAGCTGGGCCAGATTTCGCGGGCTGGACGGGCGGGCGAGATGCGCCCCCGTGGTGATGCGCAACCCGCGTGCCATCGAGGACAGGACAACGCCGTGCTGGTCCAGAACGTAAGGGCGCGTCAGGCTGCCCTGCATCTCGAAATGACCGTGATAGCCGCGCTTCAGGATCATCGGCACCCGGTAGCCCAAAGGCTTCACCAACGCCGGCGACCAGGGGCCAAGCGCGACCACCACATGGTCCGCAGCGTGGGCGGTTTGAGCGCAGCGCACCCGCCAGCCGGTTCGGGCTTCTTCCAGCCTCCCGATGTCACCGGACAGCAACGCACCACCGCGCGAGACGAACAATCGGGCATAGGCCCGCACGAGCGCCGACGGGTCCGTCGCGCTCCAGCTGTCTGCCCAGACCACCGCGCCTGCGGGTGTGGAGGTCAGGGCAGGTTCGGCAACGCGCAGCTCTTGTCCGGTCATCAGGCGCAGATCCAGCCCATGTGCCTCGGCCATGTCCTGCGCGGACTCGCATCTGGCCTCGAACGCGGCGGGATCGTCGAATATCTCGCCCAGCCCGGTGCGGCGGATCAGGACCTCCGCGTCGGCCTCGGCAATCAGTTGGCCGTGGTCCTGTGTGGCCCGGCTGATGATCGCGGCATAATGCGGGATCACCTTGGTCATGCGGCCAGGACTGGAATGCCGGAAGTACGCAAGAAGCGGCAGGGCCGCGCCGGGCAGGGCGCCGGGGCTGAGCCGCAGATCGTTGCTCCGTCCCAGGGCATAGCGGATCAGGGTCGCGAGATCGCGGGGCATGGCATAAGGCGCGCGCGCCTCGGCCTGGATGACCCCGGCGTTGCCATGGCTGGTTTCCTCGCCCGGGCCGCGCCGGTCCAGTACGCGAACCGCGTGGCCCTGCGTCTGCAAGGCCAGCGCGGTCCCGATCCCGACCATGCCAGCGCCAAGGACGAGGACATCCGCCATGGTTATCCGGCTTTCGCGATGACGGTGATTTCGACCTTGGCGTCGATCATCAGCGCGGCGGCCACGGTGGTGCGCACCGGGTAGGGCTCGGGGAACGCCGCCGCATAGACCGAGTTGAACGCCGCGAAATCCGCCGGGTCCGTCAGGTAGCAGGTGGCCGAGACCACATGCGACAGGTCCAGCCCCTCCGCGGCCAGCGTCGCCTTGATATTGGCGATGCAGTTCTCGGTCTGCGCGGTGATACCCTCGGGGATCTTGCGCTCGGCGTCAAAGCCAAGCTCGCCGGAGAGGTAGAGCGTGTCGCCGATGCGGCGGGTCTTGGAAAGGGGGATGTTCATATGTCCGTCTTTCAGTTGAAGGTGAGGAATTCGTCCGCGTCAGAGAGCGGCGGTGCACTGCGCAACGCGGAAAAATCGGGGGCGGGCACCGCCATGTCGCTGCCTGCGATGACCGCTTCGAGCTCGGCGGCGACAGCGAGCACGCCCAGATCGTCATGCCTGCGGCCCACGATCTGCAAACCGAAGGGCATGCCGTTCGCGTCCATCCCGCAGGGGATCGTGATCGACGGATGGCCCGGAATGGTCGAGGCATAAGCCATCGCCAGCCAATGGTAGTAACTCTTGGTCGGCGTGCCGTCGATCTCGGTCGGGTAGAGCTCGCGCCAGGGGCGGGGGCTGATGGTGACGGCGGGCGAGAGGATGAAATCATGCGTATCGAAAAAGGCCTGCCAGTCGCGGTGATAGCGGTTTTGCGCAAACATCGCCTGCGCGACGTCCTCGGCGGAATAGCTGCGGCCCTCGCGCACGTTGTCGGCCACGTTCGGGCCGACGAGTTCGGGGCTCTCGTCGAGCAGCCGGGCATGGATACCGAGGAATTGCACCCCGCGCAGCACCGAAAATATCCGGTCGGCGTCGGAGCAATCGGGGGTGGCTTCGGTCACTTGGCCCAGGAAGGGCGTCAGCTTCGCCACCATCGCGCGGAAGTGGTTGCGGATCGTGCGCTCGGTCGGGGCAAAGCCGAAATCCTCGGTCACCGCGATGCGCAGCGAGGTCAGGTCACGGGCTGGCAGGCATGCGAACGCGCTCGCATCCCATGGCGTGCGCCCGTCGGTGACGGTTGTGAACGGGTCGCTGCGGTCCGGCCGGGCCATGACCGACAGCATCAGCCCGGCATCGGCCACGCTGCGCGCCATCGGGCCGGAGGTAGAAAACGGGATCAGCCCGGCCGCGCGGGTATCGCCGGGGACGACGCCCGGGCTTGGCCGAAAGCCCACGATCCCGCAATAGGCCGCAGGGTTGCGCAGGCTGCCGCCGGTGTCAGAGCCGGTCGCGAGCGGCGCATATCCGCAGGCGAGTGCCACGGCAGATCCGCCAGACGAACCAGCGCAGGTACGGCGGAGGTCATAGGGGTTGGCCGTCACGCCATTGACGCGATTGCGGGTGTTGCCGCCCGCGCTCCATTCCGGTGTGTTGGTCTTGCCAAGGGGCAGCGCGCCCGCCTGGCGCATCGCAGCGACGATGGCGTCGTCGCCTTGGGCGATGTTGTCGGCAAAGGCCTCGGAGCCGTAGGTGGTGGGCAATCCCGCCACGTCGATCATGTCCTTTACCGCAAAGGGCAGCCCGTGCAGAGGACCCAGGGGTTCTCCGGTCATCACCGCCGTCTCGGCCTGCCGCGCCCCGTCGAGGGCACGGTCGAAATCCCGCGCGATCAGCGCGTTCACCGCGTGATCCAACGCTTCGACCTGCGCGATGCAGGCCTCGGTCAGCTCGACCGGCGACAGCTGTTTGCGGGCGATGAGGCGGCGGGCCTCGGTGGCGCCAAGGGCGGCCAGTTCGGTCATGGGGTGATCTCCTGCGGCAAATCGAAAGGCTCGGGGAGGATGGCGGCCGAGTCAAGAAACGCCGTGTGGGCGGCATCGGGGACAAAGCGGCCGCCAGTGGCCCAGACGATATGGGTGATGTCTTCGGGTGCAACCCCGGGCATGTGCCGGGCCTGAAAGGCTTTCCCGGCGGCGCTGGTCATCAGGTGGAGTGGCCCCGCGAAACCCGCCGTGGCCGAAGGCTCGAACCGCTGGCCCTGTGCCGCACCTTTGGCGACCCAGCGCAGCATGTCCGCGTCGCCCACCGTACAGACGCCCGCCAGACGCTGCCGCATCCGTGCAGGCACCAGCGGCGAAAGGGTAGCGACGGCCATGCCGTCGGCCTCGGTCCGGTTGCTGAGACCCAGCTCGTGCACGGAGGGCGCATCGAACGCCATCTGGCACAGGGCCGACGCCGATTGCTGCGGCTCGACAAAGAACCCGTGCGCCGCCGCGCCGAACACCGCCCGCGCACCGTATGCAATGCCGCCCGGCGCGCCGCCGATGCCGCAGGGCAGGTAGAGACAGAGCGGCTTGTCAGGGCCAATGGCAATGCCAAGCGCGTCCAACTGATCGGCCAGTTCCGCCGCCGCCGCGCTGTAGCCGCGAAACAGCAATTCGGAGGATTCATCGTCCACGAAATAACCCTCGGGGTCGTGCGCCGTGGCATCACGGGCGGCGGCTACGGCGGCGGTATAGTCGGCGGTATGCAGCACGACCTCGACGCCGAGCCTGCGCAGGCGCTCGACCTTCCAGGGCTTGGCGTCATGAGACATATGCACGGTGCAGCGGTAGCCCAAGGCCCGCGCGGCGATGCCGACGCTCAGTCCAAGGTTGCCGGTCGAGCCAACCGCGATGGTTCGACGTGCGAAGAAATCCCGTGCCTCGGCCAATCGCGTGACCGGCTCGCCCGGCGCCAGCAAACCAGCGGTGCGCGCCTGATGGACGGCACACATGAAGACCTCGAAGATCCCGCCCCGTGCCTTGATCGAGCCGGCCACGGGCAGCGCGTGATCGCCCTTGATCAGGATGCGACCAGGCAGGGGGCCGAAAGCCCCCTCCGGCACGGGGATCAGCTCCGATCCGATGCGCCCGCCACTGGCCTCGAGCTCGGGAAAGACCCGCGCCAGAAGCGGCGCCAGCATCGTCCAGTCTTTCAGCGCCTGGTCCAGATCCTGCCGGGCCTCCGCATCCTCGGCAGGCAGATAGTCCGGGTTGGCCCAGAACGCCGAGCGGCCCGCCCGCACCCTGTCGCGCAGGGCATCCAGATCCCCAGACATGGCGTTCATTCCCTCGGCAGTCCCCTGTCCGCCAGTTCCACGAAGAGGCCGGTCATGGCCACCAGCGCCTGCCGCGACAGCGACTTCAGCACGTGTTCGTTCGGCGCATGTTGCGAACAGCCCGCGTAGGAATGCGGCACCCAGATCGTCGGCAGGCCAAGCACTTCGGCAAAGCAGTCGTTTGGCAGCGAGCCGCCGAGGTTGGGCAGGATGTCCGGCGCCACGCCCACGGCCCGCTCGATCGCCTCCGAGGCAAAGCGCACCATCGGGTGATCCGGGTCGAGCCGGGTCGCCGGGAAGCTGCCGCGGGCATGCGGAACGACCTCGACCTTGTCAAAGCCTTCGCGGTCCAGATGGCGGCGCAGGGCCGGCAGGATGTCGTCAACCTCGGTGCCGACGACAAAGCGCAGCTGGCAGGTGGCGCGCGCGGATCCGGCGATGGCGTTCAGAGGGGCTTCGGGCACGCCCGATGTCATGGCGAGAATCGCGAAACTGTTCCAGCCAAAGACGCGCTCCGCCGGGCTGAGATCCGCCTCACCCCAGTCGGCATCCAGCGCGATGCCCGTGTCATGCGGCGGCAGCTTGCCCAGAACCTCCCGGATGCGCGGGGTCAGGCTGGTGGGGCGCCATTCGGGAACGCGGATCTGGCCCCGCACATCGGTGATGCTGGCCAGCGCGTGGGCCAGGATCATCGCGGGGTCTGCCAGCAGGCCGCCGAAATTGCCGGAATGGTTCGCACCCTCGCGCAGGGTGACCTGAAGATCGAAACCCAGACCGCCGCGCGAGCCGGTAAAGATTGTCGGCACCGAGGGGCGCAGGCGCGGCCCGTCCGAGGCGATGAAGACATCGGCCGCGAGCAGATCCTTGTTGGTCTCGCAGAAGGTCTTGAGCCCGGGGGAGCCGGTTTCCTCGCCCATCTCGATGATGACCTTGGCATTGAAACCCAGATGTCCCTGTGCCCTGATCACCGCCTCCATGGATCGCAGGTTGATCAGGTGCTGCACCTTGTTGTCGGCCGCACCGCGCCCGTAGAGGCGGTCGCCTTCCTCGATCAGGTCAAACGGCGTCAGCCCTTCGCGCCATTGGTCTTCCTGCGCGCGCACCACGTCGCCATGACCATAGCACAGCACGGTAGGCAGGACCGGATCCTCGATCCGCGCGGCGGTCAGGATCGGCGGGCCGTCGGCTTGCGGGTTGTCGTGGATCTGGCAGGTGAACCCCATGGCCTCCAGCATCGGGGCCATGTCGTTTTCCAGATAGGCCCACAGGTGCGGCTTGCCGCGCGGGTCCTGGCTTTCCGTGGGGCGGGAGACAAGCGTGGTCAGGTCACGCTGGAACTCGCCACCGTCGAAATAGGCTTCGATAAGATCGCGGGCGCTGTCTTGCAGGGTCATTCTCGGGCCTTTGTGGATTCGGGTTCAGCGACACCGTCGCCCCATGGGGACATCGTCTCGGTGGTGCCGGAATTTGTGCCGCCTTCGCGCATGACGCCCGCAGGGCAGGCAAAGGCGAAGGGGAAGGGCAGGCGTTGCGCCTGCGCCAGGGGGAAACGCGCGGCGAGCGCATCGGTCACCGCGCCGGCCAGCCGCTCGTCGGCCACAACCTGCGCCCCGCCCGAGGCGTCGATGCGCGGGGCTTCGATGGCGTCCTGCATCGACAGGCCCTGTTCGATCAGACGACCGCTGATCTGCGCCACCGCGGGCATGATCTTGCGCCCGCCCGAGGCCCCCAGCGCAAACCGGCGGGTCGGGGTTTCGCCGATGACCGGGCAGACATTCATCAGGCAGGCCTTGCCCGGCGCAAGCGAGTTCGGTTTGCCCGGCTCGGGGTCGAACCACATGATGCCGTTGTTCAGCATCAAGCCGGTGCTTTGCGAGACCACCTTGGAGCCGAAGATCGACAGCAGCGTCTGGGTCATCGCCACCATGTTGCCGTCACGGTCCACGATCGAGAAATGCGTGGTGCAGCCGGGGGCCCGGTCGTTCTCATGATCGCCCATCGTGGCCAGACGCTCGGCATAGGCCGCGCGCAGCCCGTCGGCGCGAGCGACAAAGGCGGCGGGGGTGGCGGCGTCCGCAGCGTCATAGCCGCTTTGCCAGCGGCCCAGGGTATCGGCCAGGGTCGGCCCGGCGGTCAGGCCCGGAACGGCGTGGATCGTCGCGTCGCGGAAGGGGATCGCCAGCGGGTCCGCCCAGAGCGGCGCGTAATCGCGCATGTCCTGCATCGACAGGAACCCGCCCTTGTCGGTAACATCGCGCACCAGTGCCTCGGCGATGGCGCCCTTGTAGAAGGCGGCTTCGCCTTCGCGGGCGAGTTGGTCGAGCGTGTCGGCCATCCGGCCTTGGTTCAGCCTCTGATCGGCCAGCGCCGTCCAGCCCGATCCCTTGGGCCATTGCCCGTCGTCAAGAAAGAGCGCCGCCGCGTCCGGATCGCGGGACAGATCGCGGGCGCAGGAGGCAATGACAAGCGCCGCGTACCAGTCCACATGCAAACCGGCGCGGGCGAGGCCGACGGCGGGGGCCAGCAACTCGGCCCAGGGCATCCGGCCAAAGCGGCCATGCGCGGCGGAAATCCCCGCCACGGTGCCGGGCACGGCGACGGAGGCCGCGCCAGTGACGTTGCGATCCTCGACCACTGCTTCCCAGGGGAAAAGGTCCGAGGCCTTGCCTGCGCCCGACAGCGGATAGTGGTTAACGTCCAGCGTGGCGGACGAGCGCATCCCGTAGGTCAGAGCGTGGGCGCGGGCGTCATCGGCGCGCCAGAGCATCATCGCCCCGCCGCCCATCGGGCCGGACATCCACGGCTCCAGCACACCGATGGCGAAGCTGACGGCCACCGCGGCATCCACCGCGTCGCCGCCGGCGGCCAGCACCTCGGCACCGACTTCGGCGGCACGGACGTGCTGGGTGGCAACGACTCCACGGGACGTCGCCGTCACACCCGGCTTATGCGTTCGCTGGCTGCGCGAGAACGACCCGCTCATGCGACGGCCGGGGGCAGGGTCGCCACGTCGGGCACGGTCCAGTGCTGGCCGGGCTGGGCGTCCAGCAGCATCCGCGTATAGGGGTGCGACGGCGCGCCGAAGACCTGTTCGACCGTGCCCCGTTCCACCACTTCTCCGTGCTGCATGACGATCAGCGTGTCACAGACCTGTGCGGCCACCCGCAGGTCGTGGGTGATGAAGAGTACCGTCAGGCCCATCCGGTCGCGGATCTCGTTCAGCAGCTTGAGCACTTCCTTCTGCACCGAGACGTCCAGCGCCGAGACCGCTTCGTCGGCGATCAGGATCTTCGGCTCGACCATCAGTGCGCGGGCGATACAGATCCGCTGCCTCTGCCCCCCCGAGAACTGGTTCGGATAGCGGTTCAGCACGTCAGGCCCGAGGCGCACGATCTTCATCAATTCGCGGGCGCGGTCCATCGCCTTGGCGCGGTTCTCGCCAAAGTTCACCGGCCCCTCGACCAGCTGGTCGCCAATGGTGCGGCGCGGGTTGAGCGAGCCATAGGGATCCTGGAACACGATCTGGATATGCTTGCGATAGGGATGCAGGGCCTGGCGCGACATCAGGGCGATGTCCTTGCCCTCGACCGCGACCACACCGCTTTCGGGATTTTCCAGTCGGATCAGACATTTGACCAGCGTCGACTTGCCCGAGCCGCTTTCACCGACAATACCAAGGGTCTCCCCCTTGCGGACGGTGAAATCCACGTCCTTGCAGGCATGGACCTCGCGCGCCTTGCGAAACATGCCGCCGGTGATGTGATAGGTCTTGTTCAGGCCCGAGACCTTCAGCATGTCCGGGGTGGTGATTGGTGCGGGGGCCACGCGGGTGCGGCGCGGCACGGCGTCGATCAGCAGCCGCGTGTAGGGATGCTGCGGGCGATTGAGAACCTCTTCGGCGCTGCCCTGCTCGACGATCCTGCCGTGCTGCATCACCACGACGCGATCCGCAATCTCCGCCACGACGTCGAAATCATGTGTCACGAACAGGATGCCCGCATCGTGTTTTTCGCGCAGTTCCTTGAACAGGTGCAGGATCTGCTGCTGCGTCGACAGGTCCAGCGCGGTGGTCGGCTCGTCCGCGATCAGAAGCGCCGGGTCGAGCGCCAGCGCCATGGCGATGACAATCCGTTGCCGCTGGCCGCCCGACAGCTGGTGCGGGTAGGAGCTGTAGACCCGCGGCGGATCGGGCAGATGCACCTCTTCCAGCAGCTTGATCGTGCGCGCCCGGCGCTCCGGGGCACTGAGGCTGGTGTGCTGCTGAAACATCTCTTCGATCTGGTCGCCAACGGTATAACACGGGTTGAGCGCCGACATCGGTTCCTGGAAGATCATCGCCATGCGGCGACCGCGCAGCGAGGCGTGGGTGCGTTTGGGCAGGGTCAGGAGGTCGTGACCGTCGAAGAGCACTTCGCCTGCGGTCGGGGTCAGCGCCTTGGGCAGCAGACCCATGGTGGTAAAGGCGGTGATCGACTTGCCTGACCCGCTTTCGCCGACAATGCAGACGATCTCCTTGGGCATCACCTTGAGCGACAGATTGTCGACGGCATAGGGCCGGTCGGCGGCCTTGGGCAGGGCGACGGTGAGGCCCTTGATGGACAGGATGGGATCGGTCATCAGTTGCGGCCCTCCGGTGCGGTGATGTCGCGCAGGCCATCGCCCAGCATGTTGATGGCAAGAACGAGCGAGAACAGCGCCACGCCCGGGATCGTGATCAGCCAGGGTTCGAACAGCAGCATCTCCTTGCCTTCGGAAATCATGAGGCCCCAGGAGGGAGTGGGCGGCTGCACACCAAGACCGAGGAACGACAGCGCGGCCTCCAGGATGATGGCGTGGGCCATTTCCAGCGTGAAGATCACGATCAGGTGGTTCATCACGTTGGGCAGGATGTCCTTGACCAGGATGCGCGGCAGCGAGGCGCCCAGAACCTCCGCGGCGGCAACATATTCCTGCTTGCGGACCTGCATCGTGGCCGAACGCAGAACCACGGCAAAACGGTCCCAGAGCAGCAGGCCCAGCACCGAGACCACCACGAAGAGCGAGCCGCCAAAGAGCGCCACGACGGCCAGCGCCACAAGAACGACCGGCATGGCCAGCCGGACGTTGATCAGGAACGTCACGACCATGTCGACCTTGCCGCCGAAATATCCGGCGAGGATCCCGAGGGTCGAGCCGATGATGCAGGAAATCACCGCGGACGAGATGCCGATCAACAGCGAGATCCGCGCCCCATAGGCCAGCCGGGCCCAGAAGTCGCGGCCAAGCCCGTCGGTGCCCAGCCAATGGTCCCAGCTGCCGTCCAGAAACACGGGAGGTTTCATCCGGGCGAGCAGGTTTTGCTGATAGGGATCGTATTGGGTCAGCAGCGGCGCAAAGACCGCGATTGCCACGACGATCAGCATCACGACAGAGCCGAGCATGAAGCCCTTGTGATGCAGGGCCCGTCTGCGCATCGCCTGGCCCGGTGTCAGCGGGACGTCGCGCGTCTCCTGCGCAGCCAGCGGAGTGGTGTTGGATATATCGGCCATGTCAGTCCTCAGCCCACGCGCAGCCGTGGATCCAGCCAGGCGTTCAGGACGTCGGCCAGGAAAGTGAACAGGATATAGAAGGTCGAGAAGATCAGGATCAGCGCCTGCATGGTCGGCAGGTCGTTGCGCGCGATGGATTCCCAGGCCAGGTAGCCCGCGCCGTGCAGGGCAAAGACCGTCTCAACCACGATGGAGCCGCCAAGCATGAAGCCCATCTGCACCGCGGCCAGACTGACCACCGGGATGATCGCGTTGCGCAGCGCGTGTTTGAACATCACCTTGCGGGTGCCGAGACCCTTGGCCTTTGCGGTGCGGATATAGTCCGAGGACAGCACCTCCATCATCCCGGCGCGGGTCAGCCGCATGATCGCGGGCGTCGCGTAGTAGCCCAGCACCACCGTGGGCAGCACGAAGTGCCGCCAGGTGTCATTACCCGAAGCAGGCAGAAGACCGAGGTTGATCGAGAAGACGACGATCAGGATCAGGCCGAACCAGAAGGAGGGAATGGCCTGTCCGACCACGGACAGAAACAGCGCGAAGCGGTCGATCAGCGAATTGGGATTGGCTGCGGCAGCCACGCCAAGCGGGATGGCCACAAGCAGCGCCAGCGTGATCGCGAGGATCCCCAGCTTCATCGTGACCTTCAGGCGGTCGCCGATCAGCTCGGTCACGGACATGTCGAAATACCAGGAGTTGCCGAGGTCGCCCGAGACCGCCGATCCCAGCCAGTCCCCGTATTGGACAATCATCGGCCGGTCGAAGCCGAAACGCTCGTTGATCAGGGCGATATCCGCATCGGTAGCATTTTCGCCAGCTATGGCCACCGCCGGGTCGCCTGCCATGAACAGCAGACTGAAACTGATGAAAGACACGGTCAGCGCGACCAGAAGGGCCAGACCGAGACGTTTGAGTATGAAGACGGCCATCGTGCGTCACCTTCCGGACAGGTCAGGGCGACGGGTCGCGCGCAGCATGGCGCGACCCGTCCGGGAGTTACTTCCAGGAGAAGTCCACGAAGCGGACGAGTTCGTCATCCGTGGGATCGAAGTCGAGCTCCTTGGTCAGCACGTAGTTCACGTTATAGGTCCAGAGCGGCACCCAGTAGGCCTCGTCCGCGATCTTGGCATGCGCCTTCGAGTAGAGCTCTTCGCGCTTGGCTCGGTCGGTGGTCGCTCCCGCGGCCTTGACCCACTCGATCACTTCGGGGTCCATCGCATCGTCCAGCGATCCGCCAGTGAAGAACTCGCCGGTGATCGCGGACACGTCGGCCAGCGAATACGAACCCCAGGTCTGGAAGGAGATCGGGACCTCCTTCTTTTCGCGCTTTTCACGCAGGGCGGCGTACTGAAGATAGCTGAAGTTCGTCTTGATCCCGACGGCGTTCAGGAACCCCATGAGCGCTTCGGCATAGGGCCGGTCGCGATAGGCGTAGAAGTCGATCTCGAACCCGTCCGGGTATCCCGCCTCGGCCAGCAGGGCCTTGGCCTTTTCCGGATCGTAGTCGTAGGTTGTCACGCTCAGGTCACAGCCGAACTGGATCGGCGCGCAGCCCGCGTTGATCACTTCGGACGAGCCCTTGACCAGCGCATCGACAATCGCCTGACGGTCGATGGCGTGGTAGATCGCCTGGCGGACCTTCGGATTGGTCATCGGACCGTCGGGGTCCGAGGCGCCCGCCGCATCCATCGAGATATAGCCGACGCGAATCGCCTGTGCGTTGACCACGTCAAACCGGTCTTCCATTTCGGCCAGCTTTTCGGCCTGGTCGGCGGGGACGTTCCACAGGAAGTCGAGGCCGCCGTTGAACAGCTCGGCCACCTGCGTGTTCATGTCGGGGATCGTCTTGATCTCGACCTTGCCGATCTGCGCTTCACCCTTGGGGCTGTCGTGGTAGCCGTCGTACCTGGACAGCTCGTACAGTTTGCCCGGCTCGACCCGATCGACCCTGTAGGGGCCGGTGCCGATGGGAGCGGTTGCCATGCCGGTCGGGCCGACCTTGGCGTAATATTCATCCGGATACATGACGACCGGGCCGGCCAGATACTCCTCGGCCGGCGGGAAGGGCGCGACCAGGTTGATGCGCACGGTGTAATCGTCGATTTTCTCCGCGTTTTTCATCCAGTTGACGTTGGTCGAGACTTTGACGCCGTTATCCGGGTTGGTCACGAAGTTGACGGTATAGACAACGTCGTCGGCGTTGAACGGCTCGCCGTTGTGGAATGTGACGTCTTCGCGCAGCTTGAGTTCGATCGTGACATCGTCGACCCAGGTCCATTCCGTCGCCAGGTTGCCCTTGAACTCGCCGGTGTCGGGGTCGCGGTAGAGCAGTCCGTCCCAGACCGCGCGCGCGATCAGGATGCCTTCGCGGGCCGAGTTGAAATAGTTGTCAGCCGATTCCAGCTCCTTGAGGAAAGCGAGACGAAGCGTGTCATCGGCCTTGTTGGCAAAGGCGGGCGCGGCGGTTGCCAGGCTCAGCACGGTGCCCATCATCAGGGTCTTCAGTTCCATGGTCGTCCTCTCTGTTGGCGTAGCTGTTGGGTGTATTTTTGATCGTTATTCTTGTATACAACAGGAACGAGTTATAATCCGTCAAGCAAATCCTGAACTTTTTTGGCCGACCAGTGCCTCATGGATAGGCAACGGCTACCATTTAGGCATGTGGCCCATTTGGCGTCGAGGCACACCTTGCCCCAGCGCGGGTGAGCGCCATCGTCGGGAGGAGTCCCGCGACCAGAGACACGCAGAGTGACGTGTTCCGCGCCTAGGAGGCGGCGGCCCTGAGGCTGGCCATCAGGCTTTGGAACCGCTCGCCCTGAACGGCCACATGCGTGCGCAGAGCGTTGGCGGCGGCCACGGAATCGCCCTCGGCCAGTGCCGCGACAATGACTTCATGTTCGGACATGGATTGCTTCAACCGCCCCCGGAAACGCAGTTGCTGACGCCGGAAGGGGCGCAGTCGTCGCTGCAGTTTCAGGCTTTCCTGTTCAAGAAAGCCATTGCCGGATTCCCGGTAGATCGTCGCGTGGAAGCGCTCATTCTCTGCGTAATAAAGGTCGGGGTCCTGCGCATCCGAGGCCGCCTGACAGCGTTTGTTGGCCTCGCGCAACTCGTCCAGCGCCGCGTTGGACATCCGGCGCGCGGCAAGACGGCCGCAGACCGCCTCCAACTCGGCCATGACCTCGAACATCTCCAGCAGCTCTAGCGGCCCCGGCTGGCGCACGAAGGCACCGCGGCGCGGGATCAGCGTCACCAATCCCGAGCTTTCCAGCCGTTGCAGCGCCTCGCGCAGGGGCGTGCGAGATACGCCGAACTGGTCGGCGAGCCGAACTTCGTCCAGGCGATCTCCGTCGGCGAAGGTGCCGTCAAAGATCATCTGCTCAAGAGAGTTGGCGATATTCACCGCGCTGCGCTGTTCCATGCCGTGAAGCTAGCCGCGTGATCGTAGGCACGCAATAATAAAACTCTTGTATACAAAAACATTGACCTGTGAAACATGAGTCTCCTATGATCGACACGACAAGCCTTTCCGCCAGCGTTTGCCGTTGTCGGTGTCGTGCCTGGACACCGACGACGGCGTGATGCGGTCCGGAGGCTTCATGCCCTTGCGACAAGGACCTGCCACATGACGTTACTGGCCGATTTTCTGTCCACCATGCTTGACCGCCGGTCCCGCGCAACCGGACAGGGGCGGGCATCTTCACGGCCGGTGAAACGCCTGATGGCGGATCTGTTGGGAAGTGCGGGCGAGATGTCCGAGCTGGCCCTTGCGCAGGACATCCTGGACCATTACGCCAGCCTCGACGACGCGGGAAAACTCGATTTTCTGCGGCACCTTGCGCATGACATGGCCATCGACCCGGAGGCAGTCCGGTCCGCCCTGGATGCCTATGAAAAGGCCCCGTCGAAACAAAGCTATCGCACGTTCATGCAGACCGCAGAACCGCCGAGGCAGGAGTTGATCCGCCGTCTGAACCGGGTGCCCGGTGCCACCGGGGCTCTGGTGCGGATGCGTGCGGACCTTCTGAGGCTGGCGGGCGACGATCCCGAGCTGGCGGCGCTCGATCTGGATTTCCGGCATCTCTTTGCCTCGTGGTTCAACCGCGGCTTTCTCGTCCTGCGCCCGATCAGCTGGGAAAGCCCGGCGCATATCCTGGACAAGATCACCGCCTACGAAGCGGTCCATGCGATCCAGAGCTGGGATGACCTGCGTCGTCGCCTGCAACCGCGGGACCGCCGGTGCTTTGCCTTCTTCCACCCGGCCATGCCGGATGAGCCGCTGATCTTCGTCGAAGTGGCATTGACCAAGGGCATCCCCGGCTCGGTCCAGGCACTTCTGGCGGAAGACCGCAAGACGCTGGCGCCCGAGACCTGCGACACGGCGGTTTTCTATTCCATCTCGAACTGTCAGGCCGGCCTGGCAAGCGTCTCTTTCGGCAATTCGCTGATCAAGCAGGTCGCGGCCGATCTGTCGGCTGAGCTGCCGGGGTTGAGCCGGTTCGTGACGCTCTCGCCGATCCCTCTGCTCACGAAATGGGCCGAGGCGGAAGGCATCCCGATGCCGGACGACCCAGAGGCGCGCCGCGCCCTGGCCGCGCATTACCTGCTGAATGCCAAGGGGCGGGGCGATGCGCCTTACGATCCCGTTGCCCGGTTCCACCTGGGGAACGGGGCGCTGGTCCATGCGGTTCATGCGGACGCCGACGCCTCGCCCAACGGGCAGGCGCAATCGGGCGGGGTGATGGTCAACTATCTCTACGATCTCGCACAGGTCGCGGCCAATCACGAAGACTTCCAGACCAAACAGAAGATCAAGGCCAGCTCCGAGGTCACCTCGCTGGCCAGGACAGGCGCCAACGCGGTGACGGCGGAAAGGTAAGACAATGGCCAACCCTCTCTACGATACGCTTTTCGGTGCGCATGTCGGTCGCGCATCCCCGTTCCTGCATCTGCCGGACGGCAGTACGATCTCCTACGGTGCGTTCCTCGAAAGTGCCGCGCAGATCGCGCATGTGATTATCGGGCTGGGACTTTCGGCGGGCGACCGGGTCGCTGTTCAGATTGAAAAATCACCGCAGGCGCTGGCGGTATATGCCGCCTGTGCGCAGGCCGGACTGGTCTTCCTGCCTTTGAACACCGCTTACACGACGGATGAGCTTACCTATTTCATCGAGAACAGCGGCGCCGCGCTGGTCATAGTCGACGGCGGCAAACGCGATGCTTTGGCTCCCGTGGTGGAAGGTCTTGGCGCAAGGGTCGAGACGCTGAATGCGGATGGGAGCGGATCGATGACCGACAAGGCCGGGCAGGCGCCACGGCAGTTCGACACCGTATCGCGCAGCGAGGACGATCTGGCAGCGTTTCTCTACACCTCCGGCACGACCGGCCGCTCCAAGGGGGCGATGCTGACGCAGGCCAACCTCTTGTCGAATGCGCAGACACTCGCCCGGGAGTGGCAGTTCACGGTCGAGGACGTGTTGCTGCACGCCCTGCCGATCTTCCACACGCATGGGCTGTTCGTGGCGACCAACGTGACGCTGGTCGCCGGGGGCAGCATGATCTTCCTGCCCCGCTTCGACCTCGACCAGATCCTGGAGCAGATGCCGAAGGCCACGGCGATGATGGGCGTGCCTACCTTCTACACACGGTTACTGGACGATCCGCGCTTCACGCGCGAGGCGGCGGCGCACATGCGGCTCTTTATCTCCGGCTCCGCGCCGCTGCTCGCCGAAACCCATGTGCAATTCGAGAAGCGCACCGGGCAGCGCATTCTGGAGCGCTACGGCATGACCGAAACCAACATGAACACGTCGAACCCGTATGAGGGCGAGCGCCGGGCTGGGACTGTCGGCTTCCCCTTGCCCGGGGTCGAATTGAAGATCACCGACCCCGAGACAGGCGAGGCCCTGCCGCAGGGAGAGGTTGGGCTGATCGAAGTCCGGGGGCCGAATGTTTTCAAGGGCTACTGGCAAATGCCAAAAAAGACAGCCGCCGAGTTGCGCGCGGACGGTTTCTTCATCACCGGCGATCTTGGGCAGATGGATGCCGATGGCTACGTCAGCATCGTCGGCCGTAGCAAGGACCTGATCATCTCCGGCGGCTATAACATCTATCCCAAGGAAATCGAACTTGTGCTGGATGAACAGGATGGCGTGCTGGAAAGCGCGGTCATCGGCGTGCCGCATCGCGATTTCGGCGAAACGGTTGTCGGCGTTCTGGTGCCCCGCGCCGGTGCGTCGCTGGATACGGACGGGATCATGGAGAAGATCAAGAAGCCACTCGCCCGGTTCAAGCATCCGCGCCGTCTGGTGGTGGTCGACAGCCTGCCGCGCAACACCATGGGCAAGGTGCAGAAGAATCTTTTGAGGGACGCATTCAAGGAGTTGTTTGCGTGACACCTGATGTTCTGGCCATTCTCCAGATACCGAAGGTTGAAACCGTGTCGAGCACGACGATCAGAAGGATAACTCCGAAGAACGCGTGATCGAAGGCACCTTGTGCGGCGGATCTGAGGATGTCGCCCGCCCGTCCGTTCAGCCTCTTTGCGGCCGGACAGGCCTAGTCAATGCCATCCGCCGCCACGGCCGGAACGCCATCAGGCAGGACCAGGGCGCGCGTGTAATGCACGGTCATCATGCTATCCGGGATGGCGACCCCTAGGCCCCCAATCCAAAGAAGACCTCGCTGCCATGCCTGCCCGGCTTTCAGGCGCGGACTGCATGATGGCTCTGGAAGCAGCCGTCATCGCGGCGCCGATGCCGAAGCCCAAAACGGCCGTCGTGGACAGCCAGATCCATGGTTCATCTCGGTAGGTGACCAGCAGCAGCGGCAGCTTGAACTGTACGGGCTAACTGTGTGAACTCACGCTGTGAAGGCTCAAGGGTCGTTGCGACGGTTTCCGCTATCTCAGTTTCATCATCTCGGCTCTGAAGGCCTCGGTGGGGGTGCGCCAACCAAGGCACTTTCTGGGCGTACCGTTCAGGCGGTCGCAAATCGCCTTCATCTTGCGATTTGACAGCGCCGCGAGTTGGGTATCACGCGGCAGATACCTGCGGGCGCGTTTGTTCAAATTCTCAACTGATCCTTTTTGCCAGGGCGCTTGCGGATCGCAAAACCAGCTTTCCGTTCCAATGCCGGATTTCAACTTGCGCCATTCGCGGAACTCGAAGCCCCGGTCGAAAGTGATCGACTTCCGCGCGGGTTGGGGAAGGGGCTCCATCACATCCATCAGCTTGTTAATGAAGTGTGTCGAACTGCGGTCGTTGTTGCGGAACAAGACGGCAAACCGGGTCTTCCGCTCGACCAGCGAGGCGACGTTCATCTTGCCCTGAGACCGCTCGAAGATCATCAGATCGCCTTCCCATTCGCCAAAGGTTTCACGGGTGGCGACGTACTCAGGGCGTTGATGGATGGACCGATCCGGCGGGAAAACCTGGCCTCTGGGTCGCCTGGCATAGCGTAGCCTGCGTTTCCTGCGTCGGCTGGGAAGGTGGCGTGCCAGGTCTTCCGACTGCCCCTCCTTGCTGTAGACATAGGCGTAAATCGTTTCGTGGCTGACCCGAACAGGCTGGTCTTCGAAACCGAGACGGCCCGCGATCTGTTCTGGCGTCCAGCCTTCGATGAGCCGACCGACGACGTGCGTGCGCAATGCTTCCAGGCGGATCAATTTGCGTCTGCGAGCACGGCGCTTTGATGCTTCACGCTGCGCGACCATGCCATAGTAGCCGTTCAGATACGGCAGCTCTTCGTCGGTGAAAAAGTTCCGTTTGATCTCGCGATAGACGGTCGAACGATGCCGACCGATCTCTGCGGCGATCTTGCTGACCGGTACTTTTGCATTCAGCATGTCTTCGATGGCGCGTCTCTCACGCAAATCCAGCTCTGTGTGGGCCATGTCCGTTCTCCTTGCTTTCCAGCAAGATAGGGCATTTGTCGCAACC